>JAGDXS010000027.1 GCA_023261755.1 Thermoplasmata archaeon
AAAAAAATATTCCTGTTATAACAAACATAAAACTTGCTAGTAGCATTTTAATGAGCCTTAATACAGATTTTGATCTTTATCCTTTAAAAAAATTATAGATTCTTCCTAAAGCCATTGATTATGATTCTTAAGACATCATTTCTGAAGTCCTTAGAAAAAAGATCAAATTGATCCTTATATTTGTTGAACAATATGTCTTCGTAATTTTCTTCATTTTCTATAATCTCTTTCCATTCATCTAGAATTCTTAAAGCGTCTTTTAAAACAATTTTTACATTATTCCCTGAAATTGCACCGAAGTGAGAGAAACCTATCATTTCAGGGTTTATTTCTATTAATTTCAAAAGGGAATTTCTATACTCTTGATATTTAAAACTGGGAGGGAAAGAATTTGGAATAGAAACCATATATCTTCCAGAAAATAACCCTGCACCATCACCCGTAAATACAAAATTATTTTCTTTTTCAAGATACATAAAATGATCCGATGTGTGTCCTGGCATGTACAAAGCCTTTATAACAATGTTATTTCCTAAATCAAATTCATCATTATCTGTAATTTCTATTAATCTACTTTCATTTTTTACGGGAATTATTGGTTCGGCTAAGTAGCCATACATATCTTTTGTCGCAGAATTTATTTTATCTGGGTTTTTTAGATTTTCAATCGTTATTGGATGAGCATAAATGTTAGCATTTTTTAATTTTTTAATTAAAACTGATGCTCCTGCAGAATGATCATTGTGCCTATGAGAAATAAAAATGTATTTTACCTTATCCTTTTCAATTTTAAAATCGTACAATAATTTTAATATGATATTTGCTGATTCGCTTCCGGCAGGATCTAAAATCGCAATATCATTGCCAATAATAACGAATGATGATGTTGTCTTTTCATTTTTCCATCCATTTGCATCTAGCATAAGAATGTTCTTGCTTAAGTAACCAGTTTCTAAAGTTAATGTCATAAATAATGGATAAAATTATGTTCTATTTATTAATTCTTACTTAAAAATTTTTATTTTGATATCCAAAATAATTTCCTTGTGAAAGAATATAAAAGTAAATTTAAATATGAATTTTATTTATATAAATATTTTTTATACTTAAAAATAAAAAATATATATAAATTAACAACGGGCCCGCCGGGAGTTGAACCCAGGCCTGAGGCTCCGGAAGCCTCTATGCTATCCCAACTACACCACGGACCCGCAAAATAAGAAAAAATTGCTTATTTCTTTTTAAATTCTGTATAACCACACTTGCCGCAGGTGTATCTATCAGCATGTTCTGCTAAAAATACTCCAGGACCACACTTTGGGCAAGTTTTCCTTTTTCTTACAAGTTTTCCATCTTTGATTTCATATAATTCCCTTTTTTGCATTTTATTCACCTTTCTTTTCCTTCAATCCATGCCTTATGAGAATATAATCAGGTTCTATTCTTTTTGCAAAATCAACATTCTCATATATCTTTGAATATCCATTAATAAGATGCAAACCGAATGATGTTCTCATATGGTCTATTATTACATTCTCATTTTTGGATGAAAAATTTTTTGCAATCATTTCTCTTACTTCTGCCCTAGAAGGTGTTTTCTCCTTCTGAAACTTCACCCTGAACTTTATTTCTGTCCTATGCAACAACGGATTTTCCTTTTTTTCCATTATTTCAAGCTCCATTTTCTATCACCATCTTACTTATTATATCATTAGTTATTTTTTTAATATCATCGTTAACTTCGATTACAGTAATACCCATATTTGGAATCCCGTATATAATAATAACGCCATTTGGAACCATTGTTATGCAGACTAAAGATGCAAGATCTTCTTCACCAATTACTTGGATTGCAGGAATATTCTTTTCGAGGGAAATTTTAATTGCATTAATTAAATAGTAAGTGATCTTCCCTTGATCATTACTTACTATAATTCTATGTGGAAAATTGTTTAGCAAATCATCGGAAATTTGCATCCTTTTTGTTTTAAGATCAAAAATAGAGAGCTTTGTCTTTATCTTTAATTTAATCATTGTGAGTGTTGTTTCATCTCCTACTGCAATAACTTCTTTATCTTTCAAAATTTTATAAATATTTTCATCGTTGTAAATTTTTCCGACGGGTTTAGAAAGGTTTTCCCTCAATTCCTCAGGTAGAATTAAGCTTTCACCTGGTTTTAATTGCATATTCTCCTTCCTTATTTTTTCCTATGTTTTTAGCTAGTGTAGAATCATTTGGGTTTATTATGTATATATATCCATCCCAATCAAGGGTTGTATCACCACCGCAATCAGGGTCCGGACATTTCAGCTCAGTTGTTATTTTACCGCATTTCCTGCATGCTCTAAGATCCTTCATTTTTATCTACATCCTCCAATTTTCCTAATCCGGGCTGTCTCATTGTAAGACCTATCCTGCTCTCTCTCAAATTTTCATCATTTATGGATAAAGAAACAATTCTCACCCTTACTTTATCATTAACTCGTAATTCTTTCTTAGAATCCTTTCCTATCAATCTTTTTCCATCAAGATCTATATCAAATCTATCATCCATAACCTGGCTAATGTGAAGCAGCCCATCCAAAACACCAAATCTAACAAATGCACCGAAATTAACTATGTCAACAATATCTCCCTCAATTATCTCCTGCAATTCAGGATGGAACACTAGGGCCTTGTATATAACTTTTTGATACACACCACCATCTCCAGGAATTATTCTTCCATCGCCCTCTCTTTTTATATCAAGAATCGTAATAATTATAAATTTTCTTTCTTGAGGATCGGGTACATCCTTCTTATCAAAGGATTTTACTCTGCCTTCCATCTTTTTCAATGCAAGTTCCTTAATTACTTTTTCAGGATCATCACCTAGCATTTCCGGTGGAATTCGGATTACATCTTCATTTTCAATAATCATGTACATAATTGTTTTAAAGAGAATTCTTTTTCAATTAAATAGTTTTCGCTGTCTCATTGTTCAGTTAAATTTAATAAATTGAACTTTTTTATTGTTTTATATGATGTTCGTAACATTCATAACTGCGAGCCATGAAAGGTATCCTAATCTATCTACCTTATTGAAAAAAATGCACAAGCCAGAAAATATAAACATCCTAGGTACTTACATTCTTCTAGGCAAGCCGGATGCAATGATAATATACGAAGCACCCGATGAAGTGGCAGCACTTAAATTTGTCGAAGAATTTGTAAGTGTGGGAGATGTACAAACAAATACAATTGTAAAGGCAGAATCATTATGATAGATGCAGGAAAATTATTAGCAGATCTCGTTATAGAAAAAAATATTCAAGATCATGAGGAATATGAAAAATTAAAGATGTACATTTCAAAAAAATACCATGTTTCACCTCCAAAAAATAGTGATGTAATAAAAAATATACCTGATGATTTAAAAGAAAAATTTTTGCCAATTCTTGTAAGGAAGCCATCTAGAACTCTATCAGGTGTGGCCGTAATTGCAGCCATGACTTCACCATTTCCTTGTCCCCATGGAAAATGCATATACTGTCCTGGAGGAGTTGAATATAACACAGCTCAATCCTACACAGGCCATGAGCCGGCTGCTTTAAGAGCCATAATGAACGATTATGACCCTTACAAACAAGTGAAATCAAGAATTGAGCAATTGCAGGCAATAGGGCATTCAACTTCAAAAATAGATGGAATTGTAATGGGTGGTACTGTTACAGCAAGATCAGAGGAATATCAGAAATATTTTGTTAAGGGCATGTACGATGCAATGAATGGCTTCACTTCTAATAATGTCCACGAATCAATGCTTTACAATGAAATTTCAGATAATAGGATGATAGGCCTTACATTTGAAACTAGGCCAGACTGGTTTTATGAAAGGGAGATAGACATAGCTCTTGATCTTGGTGTGACTAGGGTTGAATTGGGGGTTCAATCTGTATTTGATGATATTTTAAATTTAGTTCATAGAGGCCATGGCCAAATGGAAATAATAAAATCCACTCAGTTAGCAAAGGATGCTGGATTGAAAATTTGTTATCACATGATGCCAGGCCTCCCAGGAAGCAGTCCTGAAAAGGACCTTGAGAGTTTTAAAAAAATATTCAATGATGAAAATTACAGGCCTGACATGCTGAAAATTTATCCCACGCTTGTTGTTGAGAATAGCGAATTATATAAATGGTGGAAGGAGGGAAAATACAGACCATACCACGACGATGATTTTCTTGATCTATTAATTGAGATAAAGAAGATTGTGCCTAGATGGGTAAGAATACAGAGGGTAGAGAGGGATATACCTGTTCCCCTAATAATAGATGGAATAAGAAGGTCGGATATAAGGGATCTTGCATACAATAAAATGAAATCCATGGGTCTTCATTGCAATTGCATCAGGTGCAGGGAAATAGGCAGAAAATACGAGAAGGGAGAAATTTTAAAAGAGCCTGAAATAAAGATGAACAGATTTGATTATGATGCATCAAAAGGTAAGGAGATTTTTCTTTCCTTTGACGATGTTAAAAATGATGCTATTATTGGATATTTAAGGCTCAGAATTCCATCAGAATTTGCTCATAGGAAAGAGGTTTTCCAAAGTTCAATGGTAAGGGAACTAAAGGTCCTCGGTCCTGAGGTACCTGTTAATAAAATTTACAGCAATGCTTTTCAACACAAGGGATATGGAAAAATGCTTATGGAAGAGGCAGAAAAAATATCAAGGGAAGAGTTTGATAAAAAATATATGCTAGTGAACAGTGGTGTTGGTGCAATAGAATATTATAGGAAATTGGGTTATGAAAAATATGGACCCTATGTCAGGAAATTGATTCTATAATTTCTTTTGTTTTTTGAACAGGATCCTTTGCCTCATAAATAGATCTTCCTATTATAATATAGTCTGCACCATTTTCTATGGCCCTTTTAGCTTCCCCTCCCTGAACACCTATGCCAGGTGCAAGCAATAAAATTTCTTTCGACATACTTCTGTAAATTTTTATTCTTTCCGGCCTTGTTCCCGGAACGATGAATCCCGATACGCCCTTTTCAATTGCCATCTTTGCAAGTTTTAAAGAAACTTCCTGCATAAATTCAACAGCTCCTGGATGCGTCATTTCAACAACCGCAAAGACCTTCCCGGGATAGAATGATTTAATAACTGCATCTAGGGAATCAGAACCTGTAAATGCATGTGAAATTAATCCTTCTGCACCATGTTTCTTTACAGATTCTGCTATTAATGAATTTGTATTGGGTATATCTGCCACTTTAAAATCACAAATGACAGGCATTGTTTTTGAAATTTCATCTACAATATTCATACTATTTTCCAATACTGTTGGATAACCTATTTTAACAGCATCTATTAGATTTTTTAATTTTTTAACTATTTCCAAAGCCTTATCATGATCCTTTACATCAAGAGCAAGGATTATACCTGATTTCTTTTCCATATTTAGGAGAATAAACGATCAAATTTAATTTTTTCCAGACGATTTGTGCTCTTTTATTAACTGAACGAGAATTTCAATAAATTTTTCTTCCGTACCTTTTGGTATTGATGCTCCTGCGGCTATGTTATGCCCTCCGCCGTATCCTCCTACTAAAACTGCTGCCTTTGAAATTATTTTTGATAGATCGAGGCCATTATTAACAAGGTTTCTTGTTGCCCTTCCTGATACTTTTACCATTCCATTCCCATTTTCTGCGAATCCTATTATTGGAAGTGAAGAGTCAGCAAGCTCTGATGAAAGCACCATGGATGCTATTGTGCCCACTACTGTATCGGGTATATGTGATCCTGCATTAAAGTATTGCAAATTTTCCATTTTAATTATTCCTATATCCTTTAAATAATCCATGCCATCAACAATTATTTTTCTGTGTTTTGTAAGCAAATTAATTGCCTTCTTTAGATTTTCATCCCTGTCTCCCTTTACTATAGCAAGGCCCACATCTGCATTTCCATATCTACCGCAGGCATTTAACAATGTTGCAAATTCCCTGGCATCTCTTAGGTATGTTCCCTCCTGTTCATTTTTTAATGTATATACTTCACCAATTAATCTTATCACAAGAGGGTAACCATAACCCATTTGCAATAAATTTATTACTATTTTACTCAGTATTTTCTTTTTTTCCTCTTTCGTTAGATCTACCCATTTCCTCCATTTATCATTTTCTTTCAACTGTATTCCTAATGAAGAAAGAAAATTCAATGCTCCAGATTCGTCACCCGTAACTCCAGGGATTATTGGATCTGATGCGTATTCTAACATCTTGAACAAAGGCCTTGTTTCCCTCCCAAAAAATCTTCCATCTATTGTAACATCAATGAAACCAAATTCCTCAGATTCTTTTACAATGTATCTATTTGTTCCTGTTAATTTCGAGAATGTTGAATCCTGCAAATCTCCTATTGCTCCAACTATTGCGTATTGGCTCAAATAAACATTTTTCATGTCCATTTCCCTTGCAACTAAATATGTAAGGCCAGCTCCACTAATGTCAATGCCACCATCTTTTCCAAAAAAATGTGGATTAAGCTGCAATATTTCATTCTTGTTTATTTCATCAAAAAATTCTGTAAGTGTTCTTCTCCTTTCCTTTGGAACATTTAATATCATATTACTGGGTGAATGGTGGTCTGTAATAACAGCGCTGATACCGTGCATTTCATGGACCATCCCGCTCCCCAGGTCAGTAAACCATATTAATGGATAACCCATGGATTTTATTTTATTAATGGCATCGCTATCAAGCTGTTTTAAAAATAAAACTTCATGAGAAATGCTAGCATTTTCCAAAGCCTTGGATGCTATGCCTGCTGAAGTTATACCATCTGCGTCTATATGGGAAACAATTAAAACGTTCTTTTCCCTTAGTATTCTTTCAGCAATGATCTTTGCAGTTGACAGGTATTCTCTCACACTACTTCCTAAACAAAATAACTATATCATTTTTTCCAGTAGTTTTTTATTTTAAATTACATTTTAGTTTCATGGTCGATGAAAATTTCATTGGAATGGAAGCTTATTTGACAAAATCTCCAGGTATAGGTGGTAAACTTAAAAAAGAGGTAGAAGATTTCATAGTTGAAGAAATACCTTTAGAATTTTCAAGGAAATCGGATGGAAAAAATTTGATTCTAAAAATAAGGTTAAAGAATTGGGAAACAAACAGATTTGTAATTTCTTTAAGTAAAGAATTAAAAATAAACAGAAATGCAATTACATTTGCTGGAACAAAGGATAAGAGAGCCATAACAACACAGTATTTCTGCATAAGCAATTATAAAAATGATGTAAAATTAGATCTTAAAGATGTTGAAATCTTGGACCAATTTCTTTCTGATAAATGCCTGGATCTTGGAGATCTTTACGGAAATAAATTTAATATTAGAATTAAAGAAATTATTGAAAATTCAGAAGAATCGATCAAAAGAATTTTGGATGAAATGGAATACAAACAATTTCCTAACTTTTTTGGCGTCCAGAGGTTTGGAAGTTCAAGGCCAATAACACACATTGTTGGTAAATTTATACTTGAAAAGAAATTTGATGAGGCTGTGAGAAGTTATATAGGACTTACATTTTCATTTGACAGGGATGTTGATGCAAGAAAATATTTCTATGAAACATTGGACCCAGAAGGTACAATAAAACTCATGAAGGGTAAAATGGATTATGAATATATAATGCTAAAACATTTATGTGAAAAACCAAACGATTACAAGGGTGCTATTGAAAGACTCCCAAGAACATTGAAAATGATGTTCATACATGGATATCAAAGCTATCTGTTCAACAAAATTCTTTCAGAAAGGTTGAAAAAATATTCTATATTTGAACCTATGATTGGGGATATTGCACTGCCCGTAGATCGCTTTGGTTTACCAATGAATGATAGGTATATAAAAATAACAAGTGAGAATATAGATACAATAAGAAAAAGGATTTTAGAGAAAAAGGCATACATTTCAGGTATTCTGTTCGGTTCAGAAAGCCAAATGTCTGAAGGTAACATGGGGGAAATAGAAAGATCAGTTATTGAAAAAGAGAATATTAATGAAAATATGTTCAAAATTAAAGAAATAAGAGAAATAGCAAGTAAGGGTAGTAGAAGAGCTATTTCAACACCTTTCATAGATCTGGATTTTTATGTAAAAAATAGAGTTGCAAATTTTTCATTTTCACTTTTCAGAGGCTCTTATGCTACTTCATTTCTTAGGGAATTCATGAAACAATCTGAGATTTACTACTATTGATCTTCAATTCACTAGGATCATCTATGAGATAACCTTTCTTTTTTGCAGTTCTTTCAATTGCCTTAATGAAGGTATAGTAGAATGGATAAAGTGTATAAAGATAAACATGCTCTTTGAAATAGTTCCTTAATATCATTTTACCCTGCCTTACACCATGACTCAAGCATAGTTTGAGCAATTCCTGTTGTGTTTCTGTTAGTTCGTAAGCCTTATACCAGTCCTTGTTCTTTAGAGTTCCCATTGGTACGAAGAACATAGGCATCACTATGGCCTTAAAATCCCAGAGTCTCTCAACAAGTTCAATCGTTTTGATTACATCATCTTCTGTTTCCTCTGGAAGACCTACAATCAATGTCATTGCAGGAATTAATCCAACATCCTGCATCACACCAGCAGCTTCAACAACCACGTCTGGCCAGTTCTTTGTTTCGAATGGCTTTGCCTTGTTTGGCATAATTATTTCAGCAAGCCTAGGTGATCCTGTTTCAATACCTATTTCTGCCCCCCACCAATCCTGATCCCTCTTTATTATTTCTCCTACCTTTGTTAACATTTTATCATTCTTTTCTCCAGCCAGGATTGCTGCTAGACTAGCGTGGCTCCATGCCATGGTTTTGTAATACTTTTTAGTTATTTCATGAAGTTTTATCAATTTATCAGTTCTAGGTATATAATCAGTTGAACCGTACAATGGTACATCCTCAGCATGAAGTATTCCAGATCTAACTCCTTCTCTATAGTTTACCTGTAATTCCTTCTCTATTTTTTCATAGGGGTAAAATCTTAATGCCCTTAATGTAACAGAGCAAAACTTGCAACCTCTTATACAACCTCTCATTATTTCAACAAGGCCATTAACACTTGCGTGCTTTATTTCAGATATTTCTTCCAAAGTTGGTGCATCTCTATTGTTCATTACTACAAAATCTGGTAGTGGCTCATTGTTCAATGCCTTTTTTACTAGATCAACAACTATACGTTCTCCCTCACCATCAACAACTGTGTCTACGCCCCATTTTTCCTTTAAATCTTTCCTGTAATTCCACTGCCATGCTGAAGGCCCACCTGCTATGATCTTAATCCCTCTTTCCTTTGCCTTTCTTATGGGCTCAGATTCCATTAACTTCGCGAATGATCTTGCATTCAATGGCTCTGTTTTGAATATTGATGCAAATGTGGAAGATGGTGGACCAAAGCCAAAGTAATCATGGTGAGATAATAAAAGCACCTTTGCATCTTTTAAATATCTATCAAGATAGTCTGGATCAACTACCAATGTATCTATGCCAGAATCAACAAGTTTTGCCTCTATCTTTCTTATACCATATGAAGCTTCCCATGGTATACCATTCTTTGTTTTCATTTTTGGTGCAAAAAGCCAGTACCAAAATCTTTCTGGAAATAAAACAGGCACACCAGTAGCACCAAAGCCTAAAAATTCCTTACCATGGTGATTACTCATCATTGTTCTATCTGTTGTTATAACTACTTCAGCCATTCAGCTTCACCTTTTATATTTTTTAAATTATTTTTTATTGAATTTATTTGATTATAAAAATTTTCGGAAAAATTTTTCCTGTCCATGGATATGTATTTCAATTCTTTTTCAATTTTATTTAAAAAAGATTCATATATGTTAATTAAAAATTTTTCATTCAATTTGTATATATATTTATGACCATCTCTATTTTTAATAATTACTCCATTTTCTGATAATCTTTTAAGAATTAATGAAACCATGGATCTGCTGTAACCTGTCTTCTTTGTGAGGTAAATTACATCCACAAAATCTTTTTCATACATCAAGGATGTTAGAATCTTACTGCAGGATTCATCATAACCGAACATTATTATCAATCTTTTCAGTCTAGGAATTTCTATCATAATCGAACTTCCAATAATTTTTGGAACTTTAATCTAAAGTAATTATAAAAGTTTTTCTAAAAAATTTAAGATTTTAATTCTATTTCGATGTGTATACCATCTGGTATCTGAATTCTCATTAATTGCCTAAGTGCCCTTTCATCAGCTTCAATGTCTATCAGCCTCTTATGTATCCTCATTTCCCACCTTTCCCATGTTGCAGATCCATCTCCACAAGGAGATTTCCTTACTGGAACTACGAGTCTTTTAGTAGGAAGTGGAACAGGGCCATGCAATTCAACACCTGTTCTTTGGGCAATACTTTTAATCTCAGTACACACATCTTCTACTTTCTTGTAATCGTTTCCTGAAAGCAATATTCTTGCTTTATAAACCATTTAATCACCAAAAATAAAAAATTTAGGATGTTTTCTTAACAACATCCAGGCAAAGGCCTGCTGCAACCGTAATTCCCATATCTCTTACTGCAAACCTACCAAGCTGGGGTATTTCGGAAGATTTTTCTATTACCATGGGCCTGGTTGGAGTAACCTTTACTATTGCCACATCTCCAGTTTTAATGAAATCCGGTTTTTCCTGTTTTGTTCCACCTGTCCTTGGATCCAGTGTCTTAACTATTTCCGTAATTGTGCATGCCACTTGGGCAGTATGTGCATGGAATACAGGAGTGTAACCTGGACTTATCACTGACGGATGGTTAAGAACAACTATCTGAGCTGTGAATTCCTGAACCACTGTTGGTGGATTGTCTGGCCTTCCGCACACATCTCCTCTCTTGATATCATTTTTTGATATTCCCCTTACATTGAAACCAATGTTGTCTCCTGGCTCTGCCTTTGGAAGTGGCTGATGATGCATTTCAATACTTTTTACTTCCCCGGCCTTGTTCGCAGGCATAAAGACCACTTGATCATTAACATTCAATACACCTGTTTCAACCCTACCAACAGGCACAGTACCTATACCAGTTATGGAATAAACATCCTGTATGGGTATTCTCAATGGCTTATCTATAGGCTTTTCAGGAAGCTTAAGAGAATCGAAAGCCTGAACAAGCGTTGGTCCATTGTACCATGGCATATTCTGGCTTGGCTTTACCACATTGTCACCAAGGTAACCACTAATTGGAACAAAAGGAATATCTTTATATGCTACAGACTTGAGGAGTTTTTCAACTTCGGCCTTAACGGAGTTGAATGCCTCCTGGCTAAATGGCGGTGTTGTAGCATCCATTTTATTTATTGCAACTATCATTTGAGGAACACCAAGTGCCCTTGCTAAGAATATATGTTCTCTAGTCTGTTCTTGAACTCCTTCCTTTGCTGAAACAACTAAAACAGCTGCATCTGCCTGGGAAGTACCAGTAATCATGTTTTTAACGAAGTCCCTGTGTCCTGGTGCATCGATGATAGTTATATAATATTTAGATGATTCAAATTCCTTGTGTGCTACATCTATTGTAACACCTCTTTCCCTCTCTTCTTTTAATCTATCCATTACCCATGCAAATTCGAATGTTGCTTTACCTTTTTCCTGTGCTTCTTTCCTATACTGTTCTATTATTCTTGCATCTATTGCTCCCGTATCCAATAGTAGCCTACCTACTGTGGTAGACTTGCCATGGTCAACGTGACCGATGAACACCACGTTCATATGAGGTTTATTTACCATTTTTTTCCCTCCAATTCATCATTTAAATGCTTCAAAATCCCTATAACAAGCTTATATATAATCCTTTTTAGTAAGAATTAGAGTTGCACATTATTTTTATCTCTATGAAAATGATTAAAAAATATCATAAAAAAATAATTAAAAATAATATAATAATTTATTTATAAACCTGCATAGTAATTTTCATCGTAAGGTTCAGGTTTTAGGCCTTTCCTTTCCCTTATTTTTCTTACCACCTCAGGCTGAAGTTCCCTTGGAACCCTCTCGTATCCTGCATTTTCAGTTGACCACAATACCCTTCCGCTGGTAGCGGACCTGATAGCAGATGCGAAGCCGAAAAGTTCAGCAACTGGTGCCTTTGCTACAATGGACGTCTGATAATCTTCCTGTTCAATGTTCAATATTACTCCTCTTCTCTGCTGCAATTCTCTTGTAACATTACCTACCTCTTCAGTTGGTACATTTATAAAAACGTTCTGGATAGGCTCTAAAAGGACCCTTTCTGCCTGGCAAATGGCACCGTATATGGCGTTCCTCACGGCAGGTATAACCTGTGCAGGCCCCCTGTGAATACTATCCTCATGGAGCTTTGCATCAACAAGCTTTACCTTGACTCCATACAATTTTTCATTTGCCAGTGGACCTTTATCAACTGCTTCACTGAATGCTTGTTTAACAAGTTCCATTGTTTCATTTAAATACTGTATACCCCAGGTCATATCTAATAGCATATTTGGACCTTTAATTACTTCAAATTTTCTTGCCTCATCATGATCCATGCCCAATGATTCCAATTTTTTTGTAATATCCTTTTTATCCTTGAATCTATCCCCTTGGGGTATTTCACCAGAAAGTATAGCTTTAACAACTTCTTCTTGCAATGGCTCCACCTCAATATAGAATTTATTGTGCTTATTCGGTGATTTACCCTCAAATGGACCACCCTTATGATCTATTGTTTCCCTGTAAACCACAAGAGGTTCAGACGTTTCTATCTCTACCTTATAGTCATTCACTATCCTGTATATGGTAACTTCAAGATGAAGTTCTCCCATACCTGAAATTAAATGTTCTCCTGTTTCCTGGTTTATTTCTACCTGAATTGAAGGGTCTGCCTTTGCAATTAACCTTAAAACTTCTATTAATTTTGGAAGATCCTTGGTGTATTTTGCCTCTATTGCCATGGTAACAACAGGATCTGAATAATGTTTCATTGGCTCAAATGGATCTATGTTTTTGATCGATGATACAGTTGATCCTGCAATTGCATCCTTAAGACCTACAATTGCGGCAATGTTACCTGCCTTAATTTCATCAATTGGGATTCTATCTGGACCTACCATCATTGCCAATTGTTGAACCCTGTATGATTTTTCACCCATATCAGATATGTAAAGCTCATCTCCTTTTCTTATTGTTCCAGAATAAACTCTGCCCACTGCTATTTCTCCGGCATGCTGATCTACAATGATCTTCGTTATCATAATAACAGTAGGTCCTTTTGGGTCTGCATTAAGAAGAGATTTACCCACTTCCGAATTTAAATCACCCTTCCATATTTGTGGTATTCTATATTTCTGAGCTTCAGCTGGGTTCGGGATATGATGCACTACCATATCAAGGACTACCTGATGTAATGGTGCTTTTTTGGATAGAGTTTTCTGATCACCATTCTTAAGGTATTCATAAACCTCTTTGAATGTAATTTTGTTCTTTTGCATTGATGATAAACTCAATGCCCATTTATTAAAAGCTGAACCGAATGCAACTGTACCCTTTTCTACTTTAACTGTCCATTCTTCCTTCTTATCCTGTGGTGCATACATTTTTATTAATCTATTTACATCAGTAATTATCTTTGCAAATCTTTTCTGCATCTGATCAGAATCAAGTTTTAGCTCATTTATTAACCTATCTACCTTATTAATAAATAAAACAGGTTTGACTTTTTCCCTCATTGCCTGCCTTAAGACAGTTTCAGTCTGAGGCATTACTCCTTCAACTGAATCTACAACTAGGATTGCACCATCAAGAGCCCTAAGGGCTCTCGTAACATCACCGCCAAAGTCAACGTGACCTGGTGTATCTATTAAATTTATTAAGTATTCAGTACCTTCTACCTCATGAACCATCGAAGCTGCAGCAGCGTTAATTGTAATACCCCTGGCCTGTTCCTGCTCATCATAGTCTAGAACGAGCTGCTTTCCAGCAAGCTCTTCACTCATCATGCCTGCTCCTGCAATAAGGTTATCACTTAAGGTAGTTTTACCATGATCTATATGCGCTATGGTACCAATATTTCTAATTTTTGTAATGTCGTCCATTATTTTTGAAGCTTTTTTAATATTATCTTCTTTCCTTCCCACAAAAATCACCTTTATCTGGCTGAGGCAGCTATTCTCTCTACCTCTTCCTTCTTGGAAATTGCAAAGCTTGACATATCGTAATTCGATGCTTTTACAATCTCATCTGCGAGGCATTCATAAATTGGCTTCGTATTTTTGAATGAACATTGCATTGCTCCCAGAGCTATGTTCCTTATTGCAACATCCAACCTTCTTGATGCTGAAACATCAACTGCTTTTGGAACCGCAACGCCTCCCATCTTAAGCCTTGTTACTTCCTCTCTTGGTGCTGCATTTTCAAGTGCATTAACAAGAACCTGAAGTGGATTCTTCTTCGTCCTTTCATTGATTATTTCAAAAGCTTTCATGACTACTCTATAAGCACTCAATTTCTTTCCTGTATATTTTTCTGTCCTCATGAGATTATTTATGAGCCTCTCAACTATATTCATCTCTTTCTTTCCAAAATGCCTTCTTCCGTAAAATCCATGAGTGTGAAAAACAAACCTTGATTTTAAATTCATATATTTCACAAGGCTAGGATCCTTAATTGAAACTTCATCCGGATCGTATTTGCCAAAAATAAGTATCTTTTCCATGTATTTCACCTCACTGGCTTCTCCTTTCTACCTTTTACAAGTTCCTTGAGTGAGATGCCATTAACCTTTACTACTTTGTACCTTACACCTGGAATATCACCCTTGGACCTGCCAAGCCTACCACCTATTCCTTCTATGACTACTTCATCGTGCTCATCAATATAGTTTATTGCACCATCCCCAGGAGCAAAGGCTGTTACTACCTTACCATTCTTTATTAATTGAACCTTAACAGCCTTCCTTATAGCAGAGTTAGGCTGTTTAGCTTCAATCCCAATCTTTTCAAGAACTATTCCCTTTGCCTGTGGTGATCCTTCCAGAGGATCACTCTTTTCTTTTAATTTAAGTACCCTTTTTTTATAATATCTATCACTCCACCTAAGCTGTTGCCTTTCCCTCTCTAACTTTTTAGCAGTATAAAGACCATTTGCCAACTTAAATCACCGTCTCAAGATTTTTGTTTCTTAAATTAACAACCAGTATAAATACTCTACCATAGAATTTATTATTTTCTGTTTAAGTAACTAATGAACCTTGATAATGGCAAACCTTCTTCCCATCTTAGGATGAAATTACCATCCTTGCTTTTTTCCATCTTTGGTAATAAATTATAAATTAATAATAAATTACCATGAACAATCATTTCTGGAAGTGTAAATAATCTCCATGGATCGCCCTTTGTTCTTTTAAGTCTATAGGCATAAATTGGAAATATTCCTGCTCTACTTGTTATTTTTATGTAATTTTCTGCCTGGTCTTGGGCTCTTCCATTTGATTCAGCAAATCTTAAAATTTTAAATTTTGAACTTTTCACCTCTATGGGAAAAGAAAAATCGTACCTGAGAACTATTAGATCTACTCCTAATGATCCAGCTGCTCTTACAACAACAAAGGGTTTTTCAATCATTGATATATAATGACTCTTTTCCAACTCATCAAAAGTTTTTGTGAATTTTACTATGAATTCCTTATTTCCTGAAAAAATGCTCCTCAATTCCCTTTCATATATGTCTCCAGCCATGGTCACACATCCAAATCATCTATATCCATATTGATTAAATCTGATAAGTATCTGTGCAATGATCTTATACGATCTACCTGATTGTGGAGGCCCATTTTTCTATATTCTTCTAGTACTTCTTCAAGCTTTATTTTTTTATCTCTTTTTATTAAATTATCAGCATGGCAAACTATCTTTTCTTCGAGTGTTTCAGGCATTAGATCGAATTCTTTAAGGCCAAGTTTTTTAGCTTCTTCTTGTTCCAATCCACCACCCACATGCCTTTTAACTATATTTGCCACTTCAATGGGATATCCTAGCTCAAGAACCATTTCAGATCCAACAATTCCATGTGATATTCCATTTTCCCTTATTCTTCCAATATCGTGGAACAAAGCCCCACATATAAGAAGTGGAATGTCAGCGTTGCATCTTTTACCTATTTCAAAGGAAAGATTAGCAACTGCAATGCTGTGTGAAATGAGCTTTTCATCCATCCCTAAATTTCTCAATATTGAAACGCATTCTTCTCTTGAAAATATTTTTAAATTTTTACCGTGCTCAGATGGTATTACCCTCATTATACCTTTAAATTTTTTTTCTAGTTCCTTTCCTTCATAATATTTATCCAAGAAAATTGCGAGGCCAGCAACTTCACTGTGAGGTTGATTCGTTACAGCAATATTAAAATCTGCCAATTTATAAACTTCAGAAGGCACTTTTTCTGATCCTACTATGATTAAAAGATCCTTATCCTTTGGTATTTTTTGTATTGCATTTTGAATAGGAATTCCATACATAGTGAGATGAATTTTAATACCTTGAAAATTTTGAATGTATTTTTTCCAGTTAATGCCAGACTCAACCTGGAATTCACCCCCAAATCTTGATACAACGTCTGAAACAGATTTTACTACATTATCATCCCTGGTGGAAATTACTATTCTATCTGCACCTAGTGCCCTAGAAACAAGGCAAACATGAGTGGTCACTCTCTTGTCCCGTTCCGGTCTATGCCCCAGTCGAAGTACTGTTATCATAGTCTATCCATTGGAGGTTTTGGATGTTCTTTTTGCTTTTTTTCAATATCTATTGGCATCTCTTTTTTCTTTGGTATTTCTCTCTGTGGCTCTGTAAGTATTCTAATTTCAATCGCCTTCATTAAAAATATTAAAGAAAAGAATGAAATTGCAGTTAATGCTATTGAGAAGATTATCAAGGATTCTCCTAATATGGAATTTACCTGGTTTCTAAAATCTATGAATATGAACAAAGCAGCTATTACTATAATTATCCCTGAGAAAAAATTTGTAAAAGTGCTCGAAAATTTATACAATACATGGGCGAACATCAAGAATCCAGCTACAATGGCAAGAATTATGGGAGGAAGAAATTCAAAAATATTTAAATTAAATAAATAAATGAAATATAATGAAACTACAACAATGCCAATCATTATACCAGATATTAAGCCAAGGGTTGCACTATTTAATCTTTCAAGTTTTGAAAGCATTTAAGATTCAACCTTTTCAATGTTATGACCTTTTATGTCAAAAATCGAACTTCTCTTAATTATACCTTTCAAAAATGTTAAAGATACATTCAGTGCAGATTGCACATCTCCTATAAATATAGATTTTTGATTACCCATGATCTTTAGTATTCTTTCCTCATATTTTTTTATTTCTGTATCATCCATTGTTGCTATATAAATAATGTCTGGTAATTCAATTATAGGTACTGTTATGTTTATTTGAACAGTATCGTAATATGCCCTGTACGATTTTGTTCTTTGACCATTATCGTATGTGATCCATTGGCTTTCTACAAGCTTTATTTTTTCAAGATAAAAAAGTGCTTTTTTACCCTCCTCACCATATTTTTTATATATCTCCTCTTCGGTCATCCATCCCTTGATCAAATCAAGGAAAAGATTTTTTTTCACCTCACTATCTGATGTATGAAAAATTCCTATCATATCGCTTACATCATTAATACCCTTAATTTTACTCATAATAATCTCAAATGGATATGCAAAGGTTAAATATATATTTTGAGCTTATTATACCGTATGATACATTGTACAATCATGATAGAAAATGATAACGTGGAAAAAATTTTAAAGTCAATCGAACTGGACAACGGCATTTATGTTAATGCAAGGATAGAAAATAAAAAGCTAATTTGTGAAATTGAATCCGAAAACATAAACAGTTTTTCAAGAACGATAGATGATCTTCTTCAGGCAATAGCATTATCAATGAAGATTCTAAATAATGAAGAATAAAATTTTTAAGCACATATTCTTTAAAGTAAAATATGGAACTAATAAGAAAAGGAAAAGTTAAGGAAGTGTATGCTTTAAACGACAAAGAATTATTATTCATTTTTACAGATAGCATTTCAGTCTTTGATAAAATAATTCCATCAAAAATTCCTGATAAAGGTGCTTCACTTGCTCGAACTTCTGCCCACTGGTTTGAAATTGCTGAAAACATGGGCATTAATACACATTTTATAAAGCTTGAAGAAATGAACAGGATGAGGGTTAAGAGATTCTCAATTATGAACAAGGGAGACGTGAATAAAAATTCATTCCTTATACCACTTGAATTTATTGCTCGATACTATGTTGCAGGTTCATTATTTGATAGATTAAAAGAAGGGAAGATAAAAGCTGTAGAGCTTGGAATAAGGAATGTAAAATATGGTGAAAAACTTCCTCAACCATATTTTGAAGTTACAACAAAGTTCGAAGATCATGATAGGAATATAGATTTCAATGAAGCTATGGAAATTGGCGGTCTTCATAAAAATGAACTTGATGAAATCAAGGAACTAATATTTAAAATTGATGAAAGACTCAATAAAGATGTTGAATCGAGGGGCCTAATTCATGTAGATGGCAAAAAGGAATGGGCTTTAGATATGAATAGAAATCCTGTCCTTGTGGATACATTTGGCACAGCAGACGAGGATAGATTTTGGGATCTAAAGGAATATGAAAAAGGAAATTTCATTGAATTAAGCAAGGAGTTTGTGAGAAAATATTACAGAGAAATAGGATATTACGACAAACTTTTGGAAGCAAGAGAAAAGGGACTAAAGGAACCTGAAATTCCACCATTACCAGATGATATGATTAAAAAAACAAGTGTTCTCTACAAAGAAATGTATGAAAAAATAACAGGAAAAAAATGGTAAAAAATTTTTTATCTTTTTCTTATAGCTAATGCTATACCAGCAATAATGACAACCACTGCAACCACAGCAACTATTATGATTAACATATCAAATGTATTAGGAGCAGATGGTAATATTGTAATTGTATTGTTCGATGCCGTTGCATATCCAGGTACAGATATTGTGCTCGATGGATCATAAAGTAATTTTAATGTATATGTGCCATTGAACATTCCTGTACCGTTTACGCTTATTGAAAGAAGCTCATTCAGTGAAGAATTGTAATAGAATGTGGTCGTATTTGTTGAAGAATCATATGTCCTGTTCCATTTGGAAAGAGGAACTTTTAACATAGTGAAATTAATTGTTGATTTGTTGTTCAATCTATCCATTAAGCCCGTGAACATTCCAATTGAACCTAGATAGCTACCGAAATTATTCACATCATGGCCATTTATATCAAAAGATCCCTTTATCTCGAATGATCTCCAAGATAAATTAACTTTTGTTTCACTCTTTGTTTTATTAAATATTCCGCTTAGCCAAAGATCAAGGCTCAGATTCTTATATATTTTAAGTTCTGTATTATTTGCATTCTCTGTTAGGTTGAATATAACTGTCATATTATCAACGGTAACATTATGATACCTTGATTTTAGATAGCCTTCTATGAATGCTATAGCATGATCTGAAGGATGATTAAATGTTTCAGAAAAACTAATGTTTTCTGATGAACCGTTGAGCATTTTAGATGCAAAGCTTCCATTGGGGTAGGTGAATATAAGTTCGCTCTCTGATTCAAGGTTAACATTTGCTAGCTTTTTTTCTGGATATAATGAAATTTTAAGTGTGCTGCCATATGTTACTGGAACCATTAATGAAAGTATTACTAAAACAGTTGCTGACAAAACAATTATTTTTTTCATATTTTATAGAAAAATTCTTCTAAATTTAAAACTTTTGGTACAATCATTTTTTGAATATGAGCATTGCATCACCAAAACTGTAAAATCTATATTTATTTTCTACAGCTATTTTGTAAGCGTTCATAATTCTTTCGTATCCACCAAAAGATGTAACGAGCATTAAGAGTGAAGATTTCGGAATATGAAAATTTGTAATAAGAGCATCTATTCCAGATTTGAATTTGTATCCTTCCTTAATGAATAAATCTGTTTTAAATGCACCAGAAATTATTTTACCATCTTCTGAACATGATGATTCTAGAGCCCTTACAACGGTGGTACCAACAGCAAATAACCTTCCTTCCCTTTTATTTATCGAATTTGCTGTATCTTCTGGAATTTGATAATATTCCTCATGAAGCTTTCCTTCAATTATTTCTTTTTCATCAAGAGGCTTGAATGTTGAATAGGATATATGCAAAGTTATAAATAAAATTCTTATGCCTTTTTCTTGAATTTTATTTAATAAATTTTCGGTAAAGTGCAAGCCTGCTGTTGGTGCAGCCACAGATCCCTGTATTTTTGAAAAAATTGTTTGATATCTCTCACCATTTTCCAAATGTTCTTTAATATATGGAGGCAATGGAACTTCACCATATTTTTCAATTATTTCATGAACATCAGCATTAAAATCAATTTTGCAAATACCTTCATTTTTTTCTCTCACAACTCCTCTTATATCATTTATAATAATTTCAGTTCCAGGCTTAATATTTTTACCCTTAACTAAAATATCAGGATCTTTATCATAGGATAAAAAGAGAAGTTCTACTTTTCCTCCAGTATTTTTAATTCCTTTTACCCTAGCTCTTATTACACGTGAATTATTAAAAACTATTGTATCCCCTTTTTCCATGTAGTTCAAAATTTCATAAAAATGTTTGTGCTCAATAGTTTCCTTTATTACCATTAACCTAGAACTATCACGAGGTTCTGCAGGTTTTTGAGCTATAAGCTCTTTTGGAAGATTATAATCATATTTTTCTATAAGCATATATGGAATGGAAACATAAAAATTATTTTAATTTTATTGATTATTAAAATTTCTTGGTATGTTTAAGGATCTTAATTTATAAAGAATTAACATTATATAAAATTATAAAATTTTTATTTTTTTATTTTAAATTTTCATTTTTAAAGATAAAAAAAATGATGGGAAATTTTTAAATAGATTCCTCTAATTAGGATTTGGTGCTTATAGATGCTAGAGGTGAGATTTCACGGAAGAGGGGGGCAGGGAGCAGTAATAGCATCAGAAATATTGGCAACTGCGGCCTTCTATGAGGGAAAGTATGTATCTTCATTTCCATACTTTGGTGTAGAGAGAAGGGGAGCTCCAGTAACTGCGTTTACTAGAATAGATTCAAAGCCAATAAGAGTGAAGACACAAATATACAACCCAGATCATGTTGTAGTCCTTGATCACTCATTACTTAACCTTGTAAACGTAACAAATGGATTAAAAGATGGAGGCCTCGTATTAATCAATACAATAAAAAAACCAGAGGAAATAAAAATTGATGCAAAAATAGTTGCAACAGTAAATGCATCTGAAATTGCATTAAACCACAGTTTGGGATCACACTCAGCTCCTATAGTAAATACAGCTATACTTGGGGCATATGCCAAGGTAAGTGGCGTTGTTAAACTTGAATCAATAAAAAGGGCAATAGAAGAAAATGTTTCAGGTTTTATTGAGGAAAATGTTGCATCTGCAGAGGATGCATACAATTTTGTAAGGGTGATTCAAAAATGAATGATGATTTTCCTACTCCAATAACTACCGAGCCAAGCACAAAAAATAAGACAGGTACTTGGAGAACTTTCAGACCTGTAATAAAATATGAAAATTGCATAAGATGCATGATTTGCTGGAAATTCTGTCCTGAACCAGCAATTATAATTGTTGATTCGAATAAATATGTTGCAAAAAATGATGCAATAAAGAAACTAGATGCACCAGAAATAAATTATGATTTCTGCAAAGGGTGTGGTATTTGCGCTAATGAATGCCCAACTAAGGCAATTGACATGGTTTTTGAAGAATCTCTGGAGGAATGATTATGAAAAAGATGTTAACTGGAAATTATGCATCCGCTTATGGCGCAAAGGTTTCCAAGGTAAAGGTAGTTTCTGCATATCCCATTACACCTCAAACAACAATAGTTGAAAAAATTGCTGAGTTTATAGCAAATGGAGAATTTGATGGAAAATATATTAGAGTAGAGAGTGAACACTCTGCAATGGCATCTTGCATTGCGGCTGAAAATACTGGTGTGAGGACGTTTACAGCTACATCTTCCCATGGTCTAGCCCTTATGCATGAAATGCTTCATTGGGCCTCAGGGGCAAGGCTTCCTATTGTGATGAGTGTTGTAAATAGGTCTCTAGGGCCACCATGGTCTATTTGGAGTGACCAGCAGGATACAATATCCCAAAGAGATACGGGATGGATGCAAATTTACACTGAAAATAATCAGGAAGTTTTAGATTCCATAATAATGGCCTACAGAATAGCAGAAAATGAAATTGTTATGCTTCCTGCAATGGTAATAGAAGATGCCTTCATACTTTCACATACAATGGAACCTGTGGACATTCCTGATCAGGCAGATGTTGATGAATTTCTGCCTGATTACAATCCAAAATTTAAGCTAGATGTTTCAGAACCTATGGGTTTCGGTTCACTTATAATGCCAGAAGGTCCATTTATGGAATTTAAGTATAAGGGTCACGAATCAATGAACAATGCATTGAAAATTATAGATGAAACAGATATACTATTCAAGAAAAAATTTGGCAGAAGTTATGGTGGAACGGTAGAAACATATAAACTTGATAATGCAAAATATGCGTTAGTTATGATGGGCAGCACAGCATCCACAGGTAAAGAGGTAGTGGATAAAATGAGGGATGAAGGCTACGAAGTAGGTCTTCTAAGAATAAGATCCTTTAGACCATTTCCAAAAGATAAATTAAGAAATTATCTATCAAATATGAAAAGCATAGGAGTTTTTGATAGAAGTTACACATTCGGTTATGGTGGTGCTGTTTTCAGTGAAGTGAGAAATACCATGTATGGCAAGAATATTCCAATAAAGGGTTACATTGGTGGCCTTGGTGGAAGAGATGTAACTATGAATCTTATTGAAAAAATATTCTTGGATGTGGTAAATATGTCTGAAAAAGGTCAGGATAAGGATTATGAATGGGTTGGTTTGAATGGGGACAAGAGGTGGTCACAATGAAGAATTTAACTATACCAGAAGAGGAATTGATGCTTCCTGGACATACAGCCTGCCTAGGATGTGGTGCGACATTGGCAATGAGATATGCATTAAAAGCCTTAGGAAAAAATACCATTGTCACAATTCCTGCCTGCTGCTGGGCAGTCATACCAGGGGTATACCCTGCAAGAACACTCGAAGTGCCTTTATTATATACAGCTTTTGAAGTAACAGGTGCTGCTATTTCAGGAATCAAGAATGCACTTGAAGCTACTGGGAATGATGATATAAACGTTTTAGGGTTTGCTGGAGATGGAGGTACAGCTGATATTGGTATTCAATCCTTAAGTGGTGCTGTAGAAAGAGGTGAGAATGTATTTTATATCATGTATGATAATGAAGCATATATGAACACTGGTGTCCAGAGATCTTCTTCCACTCCGAAGGGTGCATGGACAACAACAACGCAGGTGGGTAAAGTAAGAGACTGGAAGAAAGAGAAGAAAAAGAATATGGTTGAAATTATGGTAGCGCATAATATACCATATGCTGCAACAGCATCTATAGCATTTCCGGAGGATTTAATAAAAAAATTGGAAAAGGGTAAAAATATCAAGGGACCTAAATTCTATCATATATATGCAACATGCCCAACTGGTTGGAGAATATCACCTTCAAAAACAGTTGAGATTGCAAGGCTTGCAGTTGAATCTAAAGTATTTCCATTATATGAAGTGGACCATGGTGTATATAACATAACATATATGCCTAAAAAGAATGTATCTGTAAAGGAATACATGCTTCCACAGGGAAGGTTCAGGCACTTAACGGAAGATGAAATAAAGGAAATTCAGAGTGAGGTTGACAAGGACTGGAACTTACTTCTTGAAAAAGAGAAATGGACACAATCCTTGAATAAGGTGCAGTGAAATGAGCGGTTATGACACTCTCCTTGGGGAAGAAAATGAAAAACATTTCCTTCTAGGCAATGAAGCAATAGTTCGTGGTGCAATTGAATCTGGAGTAGGTGTAGCTGCAACCTATCCTGGTACACCATCTAGCGAAGTTGGTGATGTACTTTCTAAGATTGCAAAAAAGGCAGGTATTTATTTCGAGTATTCAACAAATGAAATAGTGGCACTTGAAGTAGCGGCATCCGCTGCCGCTTCAGGCATAAGAGCTTTCACATTCATGAAGCACGTCGGCTTGAATGTTGCAGCAGACGCATTTATGAGCGTTGGATATGCTGGAACAAAGGCTGGTTTGGTGATAATGACAGGCGATGATCCATCCATGTTCTCATCGCAGAATGAGCAGGATAACAGGCATTATGCAGAAATGGCGTTCATCCCATTGATTGAACCATCGAATCCACAGGAGGCAAAGGATTTTCTTATTTATTCATTTGATCTTTCTGAAAAAACGGGCTCAGCTGTTCTTTTTAGAACAACAACAAGGGTAAGCCATCAAAGAGCAAATGTTACATTTGGTAAAAAAATGGAAATAAAAAATAAGTCTCATTTCATTAGGGATCAAAATAAGTTTGTTCTGGTTCCCGCAAATGCTTATGTTGCCAAGGATAAATTAATAAAAAGATTTGAAAATTTAAAAGAATTTTCCGAAAATTCACCTTTGAACGTTATTTATGGCAATGGAAATGAATGGGGCATAATTACTGCAGGTGCTGCATATAACTCCGTAATGGATGCAATAAATATCTCCGGTCTTAAATTTGATATATTGAAACTTGGATTTTCAAATCCAATGCCTGAAAGGAAGATCATTAATTTCCTAAAGGACCACAAGTCTGTGATCATTTTTGAGGAATTGGATCCATTTATTGAATCAAAGGTAAGAATAATTGCACAGATGAACAATATAAATTCCAAAATATATGGAAAAATGGACAGCTATGTACCCTGGAGTTACGAATTCAACCCTGACAGAGTTTTGGCTGTATTTTCAAAATTATTTAATATTAATTATAGCATATCAACAGTAAATCAAGATATTAAATTACCATCAAGGCCACCTGTGCTTTGCCCTGGATGTCCACACAGGGCTACATTCTATGCTGTCAAATTGGTATCAAAACAATTAAGGTTAAAGGATCCAATTTTCCCAAATGATATTGGATGTTATACATTGGGTATTCAGAAACCCTATGAGGAAGCAGATTACCTTTTATGCATGGGTTCATCCATTGGCTCAGGGTGCGGCTTTTCAAAAACAACAGATCAAAAGGTTATTTCATTCATAGGTGATTCAACATTTTTCCATGCAGGCATACCAGGTTTAATAAATGCTGTTCATAATGGCCATAAATTCGTTTTAATAATTCTTGATAACAGAACTACTGCAATGACAGGACATCAACCAAATCCTGGTCTTCCAATAAATGGTATGCGTGAGCCTGCACCAGAAATTTCAATAGAAGAAATTGTTAAAGCAATAGGTGTAAGATACGTTAAAACAGTCGATCCATATGACCTTAAGAGCACTATAATTGCGATTAGAGAAGCTGTAAATTTTGATGGTATGGCAGTAGTAATATCTAAGAGAGAATGTGCTTTACTTAGAGATGCTGAAATGATCAGAAATAAAAAATGGGTGAGGTACCATATAAATCAGGAAAAATGCACTAGATGTATGAATTGTGTGTTGAATTTCTCCTGTCCAGCTTTCTACGTTGACAAGGATGGTGCAGTGTTAATAGATCCTGTTCTATGCGATGGTTGTGGTGTTTGCTCTCAGCCGCAAGTCTGCGGTTTCCATGCAATAGAGAGGGATGAACCATGAAAACTGTAAATGTAACAATTGTTGGTGTGGGTGGCCAGGGTGTAGTTTCAGCAGGCATGATCATTGGAACTGCCACAACGAAAAAGAACATAAACACAATTATGTCAGAAATCCATGGTATGGCACAGAGGGGTGGAATTGTATCAGTTGATCTAAGGATAGGAGATGCATATGGGCCTATTATACCCAATGGCCTCGTTGATCTAATTATAGGTTTTGAAGCAATGGAAACTTTAAGATCATTAAATAGAGCAGGAAAGGATACAATTGTAATATTGAACAAAGAGAAGATAATTCCATTTACAGTAAACATAGGTGATAGCCCTTACCCCGATATTGAAAAAATAGTTAAGGAGAAAGATTTAAAAAATATTATAGAAATTGGTGCTGTAGAATTGGCCAAAGAAACGGGCAATTATCAGGCTGTAAACATGGTAATGATAGGTGCGGCATTAGCATCTGGCATTTTACCTATAGAGGAAAAGGATATTGAAGATGCGGTAAAATCAATATTTCCAGAATTTTCTTGGGAATCTAATATAAATGCATTTAAACTAGGTATAAAAGAATTTAAAAAAATCAAAGGAGCATATCAATAAAACTTTCTATCCTTATTTTTGTTCTTTCATCCAAAGGACCTGGCCTATTCCCTTCTATGGTTAAGACAGGTATGTCAATGCTATCCTTTATAACATAATCAAGTATTTGTCTATGGCAGAAGCTTTGCACATAATGTATTATGCCCTCAATTTTCCTTTTTTTGATTTCATTTTTTATATCCGATATTCTGTCCTTTACCGTATAGGGATATGTGTATTTTATATACTTTTCAATCCAATCCGATTCTGGGAAGGGCATAGAAAATTGTCTTTGAACTTCATTAAAAACAACATGGGCACCATTCTCGCTTAAAAAATTATAAAGATCTGTGAATATTGGTGGTACACCTATATAGCCAAGTCTCAATGTATAATCAATTTTTTCTCTATTCTTAGCTATACTTAAAAATTCTTTTGCGCTATTTACATAATTTTTCACATTTCCTAAAAAATCGCTTGTATTTACAAGGTAATAATGATTTTCAAGACCAGTTACTTTATCTTTCACTGTTAAATAATCTATTTCCCAGGCTAATTTTCTTGCTTCATCTACTTGGTCAATGATCCTTTTCAACTCGTACTTATCACTTTTCAATGTTTGCATCAAATTGTTTATCTCATCCTCTAATTTTGATACATTTTTATCATATGGATAAGAAAATGGTATGACTTTAACATTTTTGAAATCTAAAAAATCCAGAAGTGATTCAGTATTACTGCAGTCACCTCTTACTACACCAATTACAGCGTCCATTTTTTCCTTTATTGCTACAGAATAAAGTCCTTTTATCCAAGAACAGGTATTATATGGAAAACCATCTATTTCAGCATTTACTACATATTTTTCAGGATCTGTTGATGTAATGAATATGTTGTTTAAATCCTTTGGGACATGATTTCCAGCAAATATGGGTTCAAGAGGCACTGTGGTAGTTAAACCTATTTTCATTGAATAAGAAAATGTTATTGTGAATTTAACATTTTTGAATTATTTAATGATTTCAAACTTTGATAAAATTATTTTAAAGCCTATGTCTGCAAACATATCAAGATTGCTTAAAAATAAAGGCACCATCTTTTCTTCCATAAAAATGTTAACTTTGCATGTACCGTTCTTACATTCAAATTCAAAATATAAAAAGAAAATGAGGTTATCGTTCATACTTTTTAAGAAATCCTCTACAATATTTCCAATCGAGGGAATTTCTTTTACAATAGTTGTAAGATTTACTATCTCTAAACCATTCCCATGATCCACAACAAATTGAATATTATTTACTTCGCTGCTGAAATTCTTCAATATACCTTTTGCATCTGGACCTTCAAAATTAAAAATGAATTGCATTGCTCCAATCTCAGATTCTAAACCAAGGTTTCTAATAAATGCAATTGGATCCTCAGATTCACATACTTTTTCTATTCTAAAACTATCCTTTCCTAGAATAGTGTGATAAATATCATGAACATTTAAAATTCTTGCCGTTACATCATATTCATAATCCTTGTTGTACTGGTCGCAATAGTATATTCTATTGTTGTTTATTAAATGAAATGGCAAATGGAAAGAACCTGGAAGGTTTATTTGCCTATCTACACTTATTTTTTCAAATATATCCTTATTTGATTTTGAAATATCTGGAAATTTTAGCCATAAGAATGACCTATTTTCATCTATTTTTATATTATTTCTAATTGCTTTTATCTTTACCTCCGGATATATTTGGGAACTGTTATCCAGGACAAAAAATAGATCCAAGGAGAGTGAATCATTGTAAATTATTGCCTTATCTATGATATCTTTTATTAAAGGCATATAATCCATATCTTTTGAATAAATTATCTCCTTTTGGAACATTTCTTTATTTAATGTACTAAATGGTAATTCATTTTTCTTTTCCTCTTGATAATCAATTTCAAGCTTTTTTACCTTTGAGAAAGAAAATTTTACACCCGATTCAACTATTTTATTCAATGCCCTTAAGACGTCCAAAAGAAATCTTTCTTCAACTATCCATCTTACCCTGCATATTCCATTTTCACATTTTCCATCAAAATAAGATGTGAATGCAAATTTTTCAGAAAGATCTTTTACTGAATTGAATATTCCTTCTGATGGAATATTCAAATTATTAATCATATCTTTTAACATAAATTTATAAAATTCACCATTAATTTTTACAATGAATTCATCCTCTTCTGGGTTTATAGTAGCCCTTTTCAATATTCCTATTAAATTTGGACCCTCATATGGAAAGGACACCTCCATCTCATAGAAATTCTGATCCACCTGACCGTATTTAAATAATTCAATAAAATTTTCAGATTCTGAAATTCTTTCAATTTTGAAAGAGCCTGAGCCATAAAATTCGTTATATGCTCTTTGTATTTTATAGAAACTTTCAGAGACATCCGGTTCTGAACTGGCATCGTACTGATAAAGATAATAAATTCTGCCTTCTTTATTTAAAACCAGTGGAAATACCATTCCCTTATCTACTGATCTTAGATTTTTTCCCATTAGCATTGATCTCATTTTTTCATTTCCCAATGTTTCCCCTTGGAAACTTACCCAATATATGTTCTCATTTTTATTGAATTTAAGACCGATTTTTTCTCCTTCAAGAATTAGCCTGGAATATCCTGGATCATTTTCAGTAACAAAGAAATAGTGCATTCCTGTCAAAAAATCGTAATAAATTGATTTCCCCTTTAATATATATTGAAGATTCTTTAACTTAATTTCTGTTGAAACGGAGAAAATAACCTGTTTTTGAAACATTATTTTATTTACATAAACATTAGGATCATTATTTTCAAATTCCATAAACTTTGCACCTCAGGAATTTAATTAATAATTATTAATTCTAGTAATAAATTTTTCTTTAAAACAATGGAAAAATTTATTATGGGTATATCATTTATATTTTGAAAAATTATGAAAATTAGAGCATTTAAATCAATGTTCATCATCGGGGAGAGAAAATTATTCGAATCACTTTCAGAATACATTAAGATTGAAAAAGACGCGTCAAAAACAGCTCAGGAAATGTTTTTATGCAATGGAGAAAATTTTGTAACATTAAAGGAAAAATTGAAAGAATTTGAAAAAGATGGTGATGAAATAACATTTGATCTAAAAAGTAACATATTGGAGGGTGCCATTAGCCCCAACCTGCTTGATACTTTCCTTGAATTAATTGAACAATTTGATAACATTTTGGATCTTTTGTACTTTGTAAGCAGGGAAATTTCAAGGTTCCATCTGTTTTTACAAAAAGATAAAAATGGAAATGAAAGAATAATATGTGAATTTTATAGAAAATTTGTGGATATAGTGAATATGCATTTAAATGCCCTGGATAAAATAGAATTGATGCTAAATACAAGTTCGGAAAATGAAATTATAAAGGCATGGTCTGAAATAATAGATTTTGAGGAAAGGGTAGATGATATTAAGGACAATCTTCTAGATACTGTCTATTCCGAATCAGGATCACTTCATTATTTGATTTTCATTCATTTGGTTGAAATAATACACAAGCTTGATGATCTACTTGATACTGATAGAGATATTTCTGAATCTATACTTAACGTTGTTTATACTATAAGTAAGTAACTTGTTTTCTTATTATGTCGCATCTGTCTGAAATTATTCCATACAAATTTTTTGCGTAATTTTTAATGATTGATATGTCATTAACCGTCCAGGGTGCTAGTTTAATTTTTTCATTATTTAATTTTACAAAATTATCCAGAATTTTAATGTCAGGTAAAAGATATTCAAGATTAAATTCTTCAATAAATTTTTCCAATACATCAAATGGAAGAATTTTTTCTGAATTTTTTTCATAATCCAAACCAAGGATATATTTTTCAGAATATAATCTCATCTCTTCCAGAGATTTAGGATCAAAAGATATGAAAACAAGATTTCTGTAATTATTAAAATTTTTATGCAGAATTTCTGGAAGCGCTTCATTGTATCTTTTACCATAATCGTCTATTGTTTTCAATTCAACATAAATTTTTTTATCACCGAACTTTTTTACTACTTCGTACAATGTTGGTATGTGATCATTTCCAAGCTTAATCTTCTGAATTTCAGATAATGATAATTCATAAATTTTTTCATCCATATTTGATAATCTTTTTAAATCAAAGTCATGAAAAACAATAGGAACATGATCTGAGGAAAGATGTACATCAAGCTCAACAGCATCTGCACCATTTTTAAATGCATCTTCAAATGATCCAATTGTATTTTCCACGTGTGATATTGGTAATCCTCTATGTCCAACAATTTCCATAGTTAATGTAATATTATTCTGAAAATAAATGTTTTGAGCAAATTTATTATCATGTTTTACAATATTAAATTCATGGGAAAAGATTACATTGCCGCAATAGATGTGGGTACAACAGGTACAAAATGCATAATTTTTGATAAAAATGCAAAAATAGTTTCTAAAAGTTATATTAAAAATAATTTAATATATCCACATCCAGGATGGGTGGAACAGGATCCAATGGAACTTGTCGAAAATGTTAAAATTGTTGTAAAGGATGCAATTAAAAAAGCAAAGGTAGAAAAGGGAGACATAACAGCAATAGGAATTACAAATCAGAGAGAATCCATAGTTGCCTGGAATAAAAATACGGGCATACCCTACTATAATGTTATCTCTTGGCAGGATACAAGAACAATAGAAATATGCAACGATCTAATTAAAGAAAATTATACTGCCTTAATTAAAAATAAAAGTGGTTTGTCAATAAATACATACTTTTCAGCTCCTAAAATAAAATGGCTTTCGAATAATATAAATAAGTTCAACGATGGTATTAAAAAAAATGAGGCTTATGTTGGAACAGTGGATTCCTGGATATTATGGAATCTTACAGGAGGTGTATTTGCTACAGATTTTACAAATGCATCTAGAACAATGTTAATGAATTTAAAAAAATTAAAATGGGATGATGACTTATTAAATTTATTTGGAATTAATAAAAATATTCTGCCCAATATTTATCCATCATCCAACAGAGGGTTTTTTGGATTTAGTAAGGAGAATGGCCCATTTATGGAAAATATTCCTGTTTCTGGTATATTGGGAGATCAGCAGGCATCACTCTTAGGCCAAGCATGTTATGAGGAAGGTATGATCAAAAATACATATGGTACAGGATCGTTCATTCTTTTAAACACAGGAAGAGAAATAAAATATTCAAAACATGGACTTATAACAACAGTAGCTTTTGGTGATGAAAAAAATATTTCTTATGCACTTGAAGGATCTATTGCTTATACAGGTTCGATTATTGACTGGTTAAAAAACAATATGGGAATTCTTAAAGATGTTAATGAAAGTGAAAAAATTGCAATTTCAGCTGGAAGTTCAAATGGCGTTTATTTTGTGCCATCTTTTAGCGGACTTTATGCACCATACTGGGATATGAGCGCTAGGGGCCTTATTATTGGATTAACATCATTTACTAGAAAAGAACATATTGTTCATGCTGCTATAGAAAGTATTGGGTTCCAAACAAGGGATGTTCTGGAGTCAATGGAAAAAGATTTGAATAAAAAAATCACTGAATTAAGAGTGGATGGTGGAGCATCAAAAAATAATTATTTAATGCAAATACAATCAAATATTATAGGTATAAATGTCCTACGTTCAGGAATTTCTGAAACAACTTCCCTTGGCGCAGCATTCTCTGCTGGCCTTGCGATAGATTATTTCTCTTCAGATTTATGGAAATATTATTCAATTGATGAAATATTCCAACCAAAAAATTCTGAAAGTGAAAGGGAAATTTCTTATAATTTATGGAAAGAGGCTGTAAAAAGATCAAAAAATTGGATTCATTAAATTTAATTTATTTAAAGATAATAAAAGTGGTAGGTATGAAGAAAAAAATGGAAATATTTTTATATAGATTTTTTATATTATCAAATGGGATGTTTTAATTGCCCGGTCTTATGGTAGGATTAGGTAGAGGAGTGGTACCTTCAAACACATTATTCGCAATCGTTGCAAAAGTTCAGATAATTCCACCGGAAGGTAGACAGCAGAGTACTCAAAAAGGTTCTAAGCATTTTATACTCCTTGATAACATGGTTCAATGTTTGGTAACAAATTGGAACAAGCAGAGGAAGCTATTATAAAATACTGTAAATCAATCAATTCTCAGAATAAAATGACAGTGGCGGCTTTTTCAGGTCAGGTAATTTTTTATTTACTTACCAAAAAGGTATGCTCCCGACGGGATTTATATCATTTTTGGTATAAATCCATAATTTTATATACTAGCATGCTATACATATAATCATGGTATTCAAAAGCAAATATGAAAACTTAAAAGCTAATAAATTGGTCATGGAGTGGTATAAGAATTTACAAGGTGGATCTTTAATAACTGCCGATAATTATTTAAGGACTTTAGGTCGTTATTGTAAATTAACAAATAATACCCCAGAATCTATTCTGGAAAAAGCTAAATCTGGAGAATTGAAACATGAGTTTATTGAGTTCGTAAATGATCTTCAAAATCAGGGTAAAAACGGTTCTTATCTTGTATTGTTTAAAAAGATGCTTAACTCATGGCTTACATTCAATAATTTAGATCAAAAGCTCCAAGGAATAAAGATAAGGGGAGCAAATTTAACACCTACAATTCAAGATGAAAGACCACCTACTAGAGAGGAATTAGAAAAAATAATAAGAAATGCTAGCTTGAGAGGTAGAGCAATAATAGGAATTCTAGCTTTTTCAGGAATTAGGCCTGAATCCCTAGGTAATTATAAAGGAACAGATGGAATTGTCTTAAAAGATATTGAAGGCCTTGAAATAACAGATCAAGGTATTAACTTTAAAATATTTCCGGCTATGTTAAAAATAAGGCCTAACTTAAGCAAAAAAGGAAATGCTTATTTCACTTTCATACCTGAGCAAGCCGGTAAATATATCAAGGATTACTTAGATCTAAGACTTAGAAATGGGGAGAAATTGAACATGGAAAGTCCTCTCATACTATCGGATCCCAGAGGATCACATTCTAAGGCTACAGAGTTCATTTCTACAATGTTCTTGTTAAGGGATGTGAAAAAAGCAATAAAAAAATCCGGTTTTTCTTTTAGGCCTTATGTAATGAGGGTATATTTTGCTAGTGCTATGGATATAGCTGAAAGCAAAGGCTTAATTTCTCATTCATGGAGAGCCTTTTTTATGGGCCACAAGGGAGATATTGAAGCAAGGTATTCAACGAACAAGAGATTACCGCCTGATGTAATAGAACAGATGAGGGAAGCATATAAAAGATGTCAGAAATACCTGATTACTGAATTACCCCAAGTTGAAGAGAGCAATCTTCAGGATTTGATAAAAAAACAAATGCTTTTAGTAGCTGGATTCAAGCCCGAAGAAATAGAGAAAATGAACTTACCAGAAATGAGCAATGAGGAAATAACTCAAAAAATCAGGGAAAAGCTCATGGGATCACTCAAAGAATCCTTGGTGAAGAATGCAAAAGGGCAATTTGTTATCA
>JAGDXS010000026.1 GCA_023261755.1 Thermoplasmata archaeon
GGAAAAGGTGGAATGCAACTGAGGGCATAAATTCATCAGTGAAGAGAAAGTTTGGGGAGAATTTGGTATCCAAATTACCTGAGAATCTTGTAATTGAAGGATACCAAAGATTCTGGGCATATGATACATTAAAGAATTACGGTGATGTGAATTTATATGGGAAACTAAAATATCCATAAAAATTCAAAAAGAAATAGTAAAAAAGACAGGAGAATATAGAATGAATTAATTATTCGACAAACCAGGAAAATGTCAAAAAAGTTTTAAGATTCTTGAATTTATGGTAGATTAATGTTAAAAAATCAGCTAATAGGATTAAAATCTGATAAAATATACGTTCTCCACGTAAATGGAAAAAGGGAGTGGATAAACGGTCTTGGTGTTATTGATACATCAATTTTCATAGATAAGAATTTTGGGGATATAATAAACATATTAAATTTTGATTTCAAAATAATAAAACCAAATCTAGAAGATATCTTATCCAATTTGGAAAAAGGCACTCAAGGAATAAATAAAAAGGATATTGGCACAATTATTATGAAATCAGGAATAAAAGGTGATTCTAGAGTTGTTGAAATAGGCATTGGTTCCGGATTTCTTACAATTTCAATTTTATTTTATTTAGTGAGTGGCAAATTAATTAGCTATGATATTTCCAGAAAAAATGCTGAAAATGTAATGGAAATTGCCAAGCACTTTGGTATGGAAGATAAATGGGAATTCAAAATAAGGGATTTTAAAGATGGAATAGATGAAAATAATTTGGATGCAATTTTCGTTGATATACCTGAACCATGGTTAAACTTTGAAAATTCTATGAAGGCCTTAAAGCCAGGAGGTATGTTTATAGCATATCTACCAAACATTACCCAGGTAAGAGAATTATTGAATAAGATTGAAAGGCAAGAATATTACAGAGCTGAAATTATAGAAATTTTAGAACGATCTTGGACATATGGAAGAAAGGAATTAAGACCAGAAAATTTCGGCCTGCTACATACTTCATTTATTGTATTTATAAGGAGCTTGTAGAAAAGTTTATATATAACTACATATTAACCAAATATGAACAACCTAAAGTTAACATGGAGGTGTTAAATATGGTAATAAGGAAAAAGAAGGATGAGGATGATTTTGGATTTGATGATATATTCGATGACTTTGAAGATGAATTCAGAAGAATGAATGAAAGAATTTCAAGGATATTCAATGAAATGACCAGGCATATGACAGATGTTCAAGGACCTTTCGTTTATGGTTTTTCAATGAGAATAGGTCCAGACGGTAAGCCAAAGATAGAAGAATTTGGAAATGTTCCTAACTTTAGACTGGGCGAGCTTGAGGGTTTCAGAGAACCATTGGTGGATGTTTCAGATGATGATAAAAATGTTTACGTTACAGCAGAATTACCTGGAGTGGAAAAGAATCAGATAGATCTTCAGGTGGATGATCAATCCGTTACAATAAAGACAGATGTTCCAGACAGGAAATATTTCAAAGTTGTTCAGTTGCCAGAAAAGGTAAAACCAGAAACAGCACGTGCTTCATATAATAATGGAATTTTGGATATAACAATAGAAAAAGAACAGCCTAAGAAAAAGGGTGGAACTAAGGTAAAGATAGATTAAGTATGACAGACATAGATTCAGTACTGAATGCTTTGGAAAATAGAACGAGGCGCGAGATCATAAAGCGCCTCATTTTTGGAGAAGGTTACCCATTGCAGCTTTCAAAGGAATTGAAAATATCACAGCAGGCAATAATGAAGCATTTATATATTCTAGAAAAAAATAACATTGTGAGATTCAAGGGTACAGAAAAAAGTGATCTTGGACCTAATAGAAAAATATACAGCCTTGAAGATAGCTTCATGCTAATTGTTTCTCTTGCACCATATTTTTTTGATATAAAAAAGAAAAACATAAATTTTCATGAAAATATAGAAATAAAAAATGATAATTTAATAGAAGAATTAAAAAAGGTAGAAAATGAAATAGAGGATCTTGAAAATAAGTTAATAGAAAAAATGAAATTAAAAAATGCAATAATGGAAAAAATAGATGAAATTATATCTGATCAATTTAAATCTTCATTGGAGAGAGAAATTTTCTATGCCTATCTTTCTACCTGGGATGAAAATTATGTATCTGATGAAATAGGATTACCTCCTAATATTGTGAAGGGAATAGTAGAAAGGATCATAAATGAATATATTTGATAATTTATACAATAGATATGACACCTGGTTTGAAAGGCATGAGAATGTTTATAAAAGTGAATTAAATCTTTTAAAGCATTTCTCTTCTGGACTAAAAAATGGTATTGAAATTGGTGTTGGTACAGGAAGATTTTCAAGTGTTATTAAAACAGAATATGGTATTGATCCGAGCATTGAAATGCTAAAAATTGCTAAAAGCAGAGGTATAAATGTTATCCTTGCCAGAGGAGAGAATATTCCAATTAGGGATGAAATTTTTAGTTACATTACAATAATAGTTACATTATGTTTCGTTGATGACCCTGAACAGGTTATCAAAGAATCTAAAAGGATTCTAAATAAAAAAGGTCATATTTTCATAGGTTACATAGAAAAAGAGAGTAAATATGGTAAATATTATGCCTCAATTGAAAGTCCTTTTTATAAAAATGCTATCTTTTTCTCATTTTCCCAAATTAAAAAAATGCTTGAATCTTTGAATTTTAAAATAATAAACGTGAGTCAGACATTATTTTATGGACCAGGATATGAAAAACTTGAGCCATGGAGTATAGGTCATGATAAAGGATCATTTATTCTTATTCATGCTTTAATGGATGATCAATGACCTTATTTTTCTTTTTTTTATTTCAGTATAGATGTCTTCAGTTTTCAATAAATCAATGGTATAATTCTCTTTTTCTTTGAATGCTATAAAATCTATTGAATCTTTTAATTCATCTAAAACATGAAGGAAATTTCCTGAATAAATATTATATCCAGGTGGAGCTACCTTTGGCTCCGGTGAATAAATTTTTATTTCTGTGGCAAAATCCTTGACGTAATTTAGTACTATATCATCATCCTTTCCATAGTATATTACAAGTGCTCTCATATATACCACTCAGTCCGCCCGTCTATCATCATTTTTCAGTAAATAATTTTATCATCACTGTGGCAAGAAAATTAATGAATTTTCTTATTTATCTTTTTCTCATTATTCCACCAAATGGATTGAGCCTTATCATTTGTGGATATACCCTTTTTTCTCTTATTTTAAAGAAAAGGAATGATCCAGAAAATCTTCCAATGAAAGAAACCATGTATGTGTTGAACAAACCTAAATATATGCCTAGATATCCGCCCAAAATTGAACCAAAAAATGTTACAATTCCTATTAGCATGTTATATAGACCAACATATTTTCCTCTATCCTCTTTAGGTGCAGCATCAAGTATGTATGCAATGAACGCCACATTTGTAATTGCTTGGCCTATTCCTGTTACAATATTTAAGATGTATAAATCTATAACAGAATTTGCAAAGGCATACACTAATGGCACTGGAACAAACATGAATCTGCTTGCTATAATGGGCCATTTAGTACCTGTTTTATCTATTATTTTACCAAATATTGTTATAAAGGGAACTGTGGAAATAAGACCAAGAAGATTAAGCATCGCTACTTGAAAATATGATGCCTTAAGAACATCAACAGTTGTTATAAACAATAAAGGCCAAGAAATTGACATGAAAAAATTATAAAAAAGTTGTGAATACATAAAATAAGAAAAATCATTATCTTTTTTTAGTATGCTGAAAAGGCTGGATTTTCTTTCAGCCCTGAATTTTTTTTCTTCTTTTGCATAGAGCATAATCAAAGATGATAATACACCCAGAATACCTGCAATTGCAAAAGGCAGGTAATAAATAGAAATTGATGATGTACTGTATATTAAAGTATAAAATAAAAAGGCCACACCAGCAAACAGCATTGATAAATTTGAATAGAATGAAAGTTTTCCAATAAAACTGGCACGCTTGCTCGGTAGGGAAATGTCACCTATCAAGGCATTCCAGGCAGGTGTTACCATTGCACCAAATATGGATTGAATGATAACGGCGGTAATAAAAAAAATAGGTGATTTTGCTACGATGAATGCAATAAACATAAGTGATGAAATTATACCACCAATTATTATAAAGAAAATTCTGTTATTAAATTTATCAGATAGCTTACCCCAGTGGTACTGTGTAACATTCGGGAATAAATTTTGGCTCGCCTGAAGAAATCCCATTTCAGGAGAATTGAAATTTAAAAATGCTGCATAATATGGAATAAATGGCGAAGCTAGACCAGAACTAAAGCTTCCCAAAATTTGATTCCAGTACATAGATTTGATTGTTCTATTTTTTTCATCATTCATATTTTTTTTGTGGAAAGAAAAACAACTAAAATAATTTTTCTTTTTTAATAATTTATTTTGAGGTTAAAAAATGAAATATTAAAATATACATCTGCTATATGGGTAAATTGTGATTTAAATGCAAGAAGGTGGATACTTCATAATTGCAATTGCATTTGTTTTAACCTTGGTATCCGTTTACTTAATGCTGTGGATGGTAAATAAAATAGCACCTAAACATGATCCTAAGAAAGAACCAGCAAGGAATGACGTATATGAATGCGGTGAAAAAACAATTGGAGATGCAAAAGGCCCTATACATATACAGTATTATTTTGTAATTTTAATGTTCACAGTTTTTGATGTTTCAATAGCCTTAATTATTCCTTGGGCATATGCTTTTAGATCAATGATTTCATCATACGGTTTAATGTCATTTATAAACGTGATGATTTTCCTCGCTATGATGCTCATAGGTCTTCTTTATGCAATTAAAAAAGGATACATGGATTGGAGATGATAAAAATGGGAGATTCAATATTTTTTACAACACTCGAGGAATTGATTAACTGGGGAAGAAGTAATTCAGTCTGGCCACTTACTTTTGGCCTTGCTTGCTGTGCGATCGAGATGATGGGTACTCAGGGATCACATTATGATATAGGAAGATTTGGTAGTGAAATTTTTAGAAATTCTCCCAGGCAATCTGATTTAATGATTGTTGCAGGAACGGTCACGAAGAAAATGGCACCGAGGGTGAGAAGGCTCTATGAACAGATGGCATCTCCAAGATACGTCATAGCTTACGGTTCGTGCGCAACATCAGGCGGCCCTTACCAAGGTGCGTATTCCGTTGTAATGGGTGTAGACAAAGTAGTACCAGTTGATGTATATGTTCCAGGATGTCCTCCCACACCCGAAGCATTAATTTATGCAATAAACAAGCTACAAGAAAAGATAAGGAAGGGGGAGGCTGGAAGATGATAATAGAAAAGGGTAAGAACAAGGACGGTACTGATTACATTTTGATAGATAAGGAATCACTAATAGATACATTATCGTCTTTAAAAAGAGATGGGTACAACTATCTTGTTTTAATGTCAGCTGTTGATTATAAAAAATACAGAGAAGTAGTTTATCATTTATCTTCCTACAATGAAAATAAAATCATTGTGGTTAAAGTAAGACCTGAGGATGATACATTACCGAGTGCTACACCAATATGGGATTCAGCAAACTGGTTTGAAAGGGAACTTTATGATTTAATGGGAATAAAGTTCACGGGCCATCCTAATCTCAAGAGGATTTTCTTACCAGAGGGATGGGTAGGCCATCCTTTAAGAAAGGATTATGATTTGAGCAAGGAGCAATTTGTAAATATGAACGATGATGGAACTGATAGAGTGAGCTTCGATCCAAAGGATGGGTGGTAAAAATGGAAGAGAGGATCATAGATGTTAATTTCGGGCCTCAGCATCCATCTACCCATGGTGTTTTAAGGGTAAAAGTAAAATTAAATGGTGAAACTATTGTAAACGCTGAACCTATTATCGGTTATCTTCATAGAAATGCTGAGAAATTATCTGAGGATAAGTTCTACCCATCAGTTGCAATATTTATGGACAGGTTGGATTATGTAAGTAACCATAACATGGAGTTGGGCTATGTTCTTGCCGTAGAAAAATTGGCTGAAGTTCAAGTTCCAGAGAGGGCTAACTGGATAAGAATGATGGTAGTTGAATTAAACAGGATAGCAAGTCACCTAGTTTGGGCAGGAACAATGGGTCTTGATCTAGGTATGATAACTCCTTTCTTCTACACATTCAGAGAAAGGGAGAAAATAATACAATTGTTTGAAATGTTATCAGGTGCAAGATTAACCTATAATTATATAAGCATAGGGGGTGTCTATAAGGACATTCCAGGGGAGTTTAAAGACAAATTCCTTGAATTTTATAATGAATTTCCCAAGAGGCTTGATGAAATACAGAGCCTCTTTATGGAGAATGAAATATTCATTCAAAGGATGAAGGGTATAGGTTATTTATCACCCGAGAAGGCCATGAGCTATAGTATTACAGGCCCAGTATTAAGAGCAAGTGGTATTAAATATGATATTAGGAAAAATTTCCCCTACTTATATTATGATAAAGTAGACTTCGAAATTCCAACGGCTAAAGATGGTGATAACTTTTCAAGGTTCATAGTAAGAATGGAAGAGATGCGCCAATCATTGAAGATAGCCAAACAGGCATTTGATAAAATGCCAGAAGGTGAATATTTCAATCCACTGTATAGGAAGCAGGGTCTCATAAAAATTAAAGGTAAAGGTGAATCATATTCAAGAACCGAATCCCCAAGAGGCGAATTTGGTGTATATGTAATAGGTGATGGCACATCAAAACCATACAGGGTAAGGATAAGATCACCTGCCTTCCATGCTTTATCAGCAACAAATGAAATGGTAAAAGGTTCTAAAATTGCAGATATGATAGCAACATTATCTACTTTGGATCCAGTTTTTGGGGAGGTGGATAGATGAACACCATTATATGGCTTATAAATTTCATTTTAAAGGCCATTGGGATTAACTTTGCTGTTTACGGTTATTATGGTCAATTAATACAGACAGTTTTAGTTGATCTCATAGGTGCATTGCTAATATTTTTAGCAGCTGCAATTACGATAATCATTGTTATATACATATTCAGAAAATATATGGCAGATTTGCAGCAAAGAATAGGCCCTAACAGGGTAGGTCCATACGGAATATTTCAGCTCATTGCTGATGCATTGAAGATGTTTGGTAAGGAGGATATTATACCCGATAATACAGATCCATTACTATTTAGATTTGCCCCCTATCTTGTTTTTATACCTCTAATTCTATCTTACCTTCTAATTCCTTATGGATCTCTGTATCACTGGTTAATTATATTTACTAATGTAAAGGTAACACTCCTTCTTGTTTTGGCTTTTTCAGCAATGGTACCAATTGGGGAAATAATAGCAGGATTTTCATCAGGAAGTAAATATTCCCTTTTAGGTGGTATAAGAGCAGCAGCTCAGGATTTGAGCTATGAAATTCCAATGGTTCTTTCTTTGGTAGGAGTAATAATAGTTTCCAGTTCATTGAACCTTTATACAATTTCATCAAATACGATTCCATTTGCTATTCTTGAACCAATCGGATTTTTCATATTTTTCATTGCGATGATAGCAAAAATAGCAGTTCCACCTTTAGACCTTCCTGAAAGCGAAAGTGAACTTGTTTCTGGTTTCAACATAGAATATTCTGGCCTTAGATTTGGAATATTCTATTTGGGAGTTTTTGGTAATATATTCTTCGCATCACTATTTATCTCAACAGTTTATTTAGGTGGAGGATCTGATCTGCCATGGATTTCAGGTCTCGGTTATATATGGCTTTTAATAAAAGCGTTCATATTCATGTTCATATTTCTTACTTTGTGGATTGCATTACCTAGGATCAGAGTGGATAAATTCATGAACATAGGATGGAGAGTTTTATTGCCTTTGTCAATTATTAATCTGATCTGGAGTGTAGGAATAGCAGCTCTAATGAGCGGGGTGATATGAAATGAAAGGAATTATTAAAGGATTGATAACTGTAACGAAACATATGTTTAGAAAGCCTGTTACAGTTCAATACCCGGAAGAACCTATACCCTGGCATACTAAAAGATTTAGAGGCAGAGTAATTCTAAATCTAGACAGCTGTATAGGTTGTACTTTATGCGCACAGATTTGCCCAAACCATGCTGATCACATGGTTCATTATGAATATGAAAATGGAAAAAATTGGAGAAAGATATATCCAGCTGTTGACATAGGCGTTTGTACATACTGCGGTTTATGTCAAGAAATCTGCCCCACAGGTTCCATTAGATTATCAAATGAATTCGAGCTCGCGCATTTTGACAGAGATATGGATTATCTACCAGATAGATTATCAAGAACAGAAACGGAGTTGAAGTACCATGATTGAGTATCTTTTCCTGGCAATAGGTATTCTAGGCGCAATATTTGGTATATGGGCAGTATCCGAAAAAAAGTTATTTAGGGCTGCTCTCGCACTTACATTTTTTCTCTTGTCAATAGCTTCACTCTACGTTATATTAAATGCGCAATTCCTGGCTGCCATTCAGATTATAGTATATGTTGGTGCAGTCATTACACTTCTACTATTTACAATAATGTTAACAAGAGGTGAGGAAGTTGAAGAGTAGTTTTGCAATAATCATTTCAGCATTATTCTTTATTTTGGTCACGCTATTCATATACGGTTTCAACTATAATGGAACTACTTTTGTTGAACCTATAAAAGAATTGGGAAACTTGTTCATAAATTATAATAGCTACGGTTACATTTTTGAAATATTGGCTGTACTATTACTTTCATCAATGTTTGGAGCATTCTATTTGGCTTCAAAGGAGGAAGATAGATGATACCAATGATTTATGTTCTGTTTATAAGTCTATTGATGTTTACAGTAGGCCTGTATGGCATATTAACAGTTAAGGGTGGTGTAAGACTTTTAATAAGTATAGAAATATTGGTAAATAGTGCGAACCTCAACATTGTAGCATGGGCCACAATGCATAGCGATCCAAGTGGAATCCTTTTCGTATTAATTTCAATAGCAATTGCAGCAGCTGAATCAGCTGTAGGTTTTGCAATATTGATTGCACTATACAGGCAGACAAAGAATGTTGGTTTGAAATCTCTTAAGGAATTGAGGTGGTAAAATTGATTTCATACAGTGGATTAAATGGATTTTTGGAACCACAGGTCTTCGCAGCTGTAATGATATTTCTTTTACCAATTATAATTTTTATGTTTGTATTACCGTTGGGCAAAAAATTCCATGGTTTTAGGAAATATTCTGGAATTGTTGTAACAACAGGCATTTTCATTTCATTTTTATTAGCATATTATTTATATTATACTAATGCAAATTTATATTTCTATAGTGCTTGGTTTAATAATTTTACCTGGGGTGTTTACATAGATCCACTTTCAATAGCTATGGCCATGATGGTTTCAGGTGTTTCATTCCTCATTCATATGTTTGCAATTGGCTATATAGGTAAAGATCCTAACAAGCATGTATACTTTGCTGAAACATCTCTATTCACAGGAGGAATGTTAGGTGTTGTTTTAAGCTCAAACATGGTAATGTTCTTCCTCTTTTGGGAGCTAGTCGGTTTATGTTCATACTTATTAATTGGATTCTGGTGGTATAAGCCAAATGCAGCATCAGCTGCAAAAAAAGCATTCATAGTGACGAGGGTTGGAGATGTACTATTAATCCTTGGCCTAGCTGTTCTTTATTGGTCATTTTTGCCTGTTGTGGGCAATAACGATCCACTTTCAATATACAACATAATACATTATGCATTAAATGTAGCACAACTTCCTAATGGGCAGTTCAATCTGGCCCTTGCAGGTGCACTTGTATTAGGTGGTGCCGCAGGTAAATCGGCGCAATTCCCATTGCATGTATGGATACCTGATGCGATGGAAGGACCAACAACTGTTTCAGCTTTAATTCATGCTGCAACAATGGTAACAGCAGGAATATATCTTGTTGCTAGAATTTATCCTGTTTATGTTTATGCGCTTCCTTGGGCTGATTACTTGGTTCTTTATATAGGTGCATTTACAGCATTTCTCGCCGGTACTATGGGTCTGGTGATGAACGATATAAAGAGAATTTTAGCATATTCTACAATAAGCCAGCTTGGTTATATGCTTGCAGCATTGGGTCTTGGTTTTGTAATGGTAAATACAATAGGAAATACAATTGGTATTAGTATTTACCATCTAATAGTTCATGCATTCTTAAAAGCTCTTCTGTTCTTATCTGCAGGAGCTATATTATACGCACTTTTAGATACAAGGGATATAAGAAAAATGGGTGGTCTATGGAAGAAAATGCCTATTACAATAACTGCTATGTTTATAGGAGCTTTAACACTAGTAGGCTTTCCTCCTACGGCAGGATATTTCAGCAAGGATGAGATTATATCTTTAGCCTATTTCGTATACAATCAAAATCCATACGTTCTTTATGCATGGATTCTTCTCGTAATTGGGGCTTTTCTCACTACACTTTACACATTCAGGATGTTTTTCACAGTAGCATTAGGAAAACCAAAAAGTTATGCAGCTGAACACGCAAAAGATCCACCTTGGGTAATGATCGTACCTATGATAATACTTTCAATATTAGCATTAATATTCGGAATATTCCAAAGTGGATTTTATAATTATTTTTCATCCATGTTTACAGGAACAAAATATGCTGGAACAGTATCATTCTCAATACCTCTATACATAGAAATAATACCATTCCTTTTGGTGCTCCTTGGTATATACATAGCCTGGGTCTTCTATGGATCTCATAGACTTTCAGCTGAAAAAGTTGCAAATGGGTCCGGAGCTTTATACAAAATTGTTAAGGCAAAATATTACCTTGATTTTCTATTCACAAACATAATAGCTGAAAGAATAATCGTTTTCATTGCAATAGTGGTATCTTTATTCGACAAATATTTTATAGATGGCATTGTGAATGGCCTAGGTTTAATGGCAAAATACGGATCAATGGCATTCAGGAAAGCACAAACTGGTATTGTTCAAAATTATGCAGTAATGGTGATAATTGGGTTGCTAGTTTTTCTTATAATTGGAAAAATATTGGGGGTGTTTTAATTGCCTAGCGAATATCTTTTGCTATTATTATTAATTCCATTATTATTTTCTATAATATCTCTATTTACAGGAAAATATAGCAAAATAGTGTCCTCTGTACTTGCGGGCTTATTTATTATCATTGTTTTACCATTTTTACCTAATATAAATTATTCAATTTTAAATCCTGCAAAATATTTCGGTATTAGCATATTCCTTGATATTTCATATTTGAGCTATCCTCTGGTTCTATTGACTTCAATAGTAATATTCTTTGCAATACTTTACCAGGATGGAAAAATAGAGAGTTCATATTTCTCATATCTATTCTTCCTAGAATTTTCACTCATTGGAGTATTTATTAGCCAGAACCTCATTCTTTTTTACATATTTTGGGAATTGGTGTTAATACCATCATACTTTATGATATTGAGATGGGGAGGCCCTAAAAAGGATTATACAGCGTTAAAGTTCTTAATATATACACACGTTGGATCAGTTTTAATGCTAGTATCTATATTCATTTTAGGTTACAATTATTATGCCATGACAGGGTCTTTCAATTTTAATATTTCAACAGTTCTATCTAACCAATATATTGGTAATCTATCATCTTTATTGCTATTCATTGTAATGATGGGTTTCTTCCTAGCATTCTTTATAAAATTGCCCACGTTTCCATTCCATACTTGGGCACCTGATGTTTACGTCGAATCACCCACAACATCATCAATGGTATTTTCAGGTCTTCTATCAAAAATGGGTGCATTTGGGTTGTTCAGCATATTCGTAAGATTTTTGCCATTTTCAGGTTCAGAATTAGGTTATTTACTGCTAGCCCTAGCTTTAATATCAATAGTCTATGCAGCATTTGCAGCCCTAGCACAAAAGGATCTTAAGAGGCTTATTGCTTATTCAAGTATAGGCCATATGGGATTCATAACTCTTGCAATATCAGTTCTCTTTCTTGCATCACCATTAGGCTTACCGTCATCTGATGCATATCTTGCTTTAGAAGGAGGTATGTTCATGATGTTTGCTCATGGTCTAATTGTACCAATCCTCTTCGGCTCAGTTGGTTCAATAGAAAGATCAACAGGTACAAGAGCAATAAGGGATCTTGGTGGATTGACAAAAATGATGCCTAACCTTGCATTCGTTATGGTTGGAGGATTTTTAGCATCACTTGGTTTGCCAGGAATGGCAGGCTTTATAGCTGAGTTCTCCGTTATAGTTGGATCCTGGAATATTATAAGTTATTTGGCATTCATCGTTGTGTTCGGCCTAGTTGTAGTGGCAAGTTACCATATATGGGCTTTACAGAGAACTTTATTCGGCCCGTATAATAATTACCTTGGTAACATAAAAGATATGCTTCCAAGGGAATTTTGGCCACTTATCATTCTATTGATTTTGGTAATAATAGTGGGCATATATCCTACCCCAATATATTCCATGTTTGTTCATTATGCCCAATTAATTGGAGGTATGTAAAATGATTCAGTATCTTTTACCAAGTATAGTACTTTACATTTTTAGTTTTTTAACAATAGGTGTTTCTTTAATATCTAAAAATAATAGAGGATTATTTGCTACATCCATTGTGGGATCAGTGATATCATTTTTGATTTTAATGTATAATCTAATTAATTTTAAATTTGAACAGTATTCAATATTTTACTTTGATTTCCCTGGTACAATATTTGCAATACTTTTCGTTTTCATATTAATTTTCGTTATAATTGCTACATTTAATTTCAATTATAATAGGCAAGAGCTATTGTATTCACTCTTATTATTTTCAACAGGAAGTATGATCCTTGCAGCATATTCAGGTAATCTTATTGCAATATTTGTAACATTCGAGGCTGCAAGTCTAGCAACTTATGCCCTCGCATCGTATCCAAAAAATGCAAAAAGTCTGGAGGCTTCGCTTAAATTTTTTGTAATTGGAGCATTATCATCAGCTTTCATTATATTAGGCATTTCATATTATTATATTTCAACAAGTTCATTCAATATAGGCGCATCCTATTCTAACCTTCAACTTTTTATTCTTTCACTTGTTCTTATGATTGTTGGTTTTGGATTTAAACTTTCATTGTTCCCGTTTCACAGCTGGGCTATAGATACATATAATGGATCTAGGGCACCAATTTCAGCCTTTCTTTCTACTGCTAGCAAATTAATGGCATTAATAGTTATGATTAGAATTTTCCTATCCACAAATTTTCAGAGTCTTATGGTTGGATCAACAGGTTATAATTATGTTCAGATATTCTTCATTATAATTTCCATATTGACAATGACATATGGAAATGTTACTGCACTTGCTCAGAAAGATGTTAAAAGAATGCTTGCATATAGTAGCGTTGCAAACGCTGGTTATCTTGCTCTTGTATTCACAGTTACTGGCCAGGTAGCGATAACGCTTGCTCTATCGTCAATCCTCATATTTTCTATGGCATATATTTTAATGAAGGGTGGTGCATTCATTTCAATGGAAAATTTGGAATCAAAAGGAAAAGAAACTACATTGGATGATATTTCAGGAATAGCGAGAAAAAGGCCTCTATTTGCCGTATCATTCGCCATATTATTATTTTCACTTGCAGGTATACCTCCAACAATAGGTTTTATGGGTAAGTATTTTCTATTCCTTAGCCTAATAGAATCAAACCTATGGTGGCTTGCTATCATTGCTGTATTGAATTCAGCAATTTCTGTATACTATTATTTCAGGGTTGTTCTATACATGTGGAAAGAACCAAAATCACAATTTTCAACAAACAGGAATGTTGATTTTGTTGTATTAACATTTGCAGTTGTTGTTATAATCCTTGGTATACTTACGCCAATGTTCATTGGAAATCTTAACACTGTATGGGGTGGTTTGCCATGATTTTAGCAAGATTGTATCTCTCAATTTATAATACAGATCTTATTTATGGCGAGATTAAAGGTGCATATAATGCAATGGTAAAAATTAAAAAAATTTCTGAGAAAAAGAATTCCAAAATCTACAACGGGCTCAAAAAATTTGCGGAAATTAACATCCAGGCACTTGAGGGAAAAATAACAATATCACAGGCAAAAAAGGAATTAGAAAATCTTTCTGTTGAATTTCCTGAGGTATTTTTCCTAGACAGGTTAGGTACAGGATCGGTTCAAAGGTCATTAAACGGTTATATTCATAGGTTAGAATACTCAATAAATAGGTATGACATAAAGTATCCATATTTCAATATGCAGAGGTGTGACGATCTATGAAAGAGTGCATTGAAGAGTGGGAAAAAGAAAAAAATGAAGAAATAGCAGGGGAAGTACTCAGATGTTTTAAGGAATGGGCAGAGGATATTTATTTTGATGACGATGAACAAAGATTAAAGCTTGCAAGAGAGGTATGGGATCACTCAGTCAGTGAAATAATGAAAGAAATTTCAGAAGTTTTAGGAATAAAAAATAGGGATGATTTCATAAAATTGAAGGAAAAGTACAATTTGACCATGTATTAGGATAAAATTTATTTACAGAAAGAATTGAGGTAATAAATATGTACTCAATATTCAAGGTAGAAAAGAAAGACAGTCAAAGGGTAGATGAGCTATACAAAGATGATGTTGTTTCAAGGCAGAGTATAATAAAAAGAGATGGCATATCATTGGAATTAAAAGACGATAATATTTACGTTCTTGTTGAAGGTTCTGAGGAGGCAATAAAAAAAGCGAAGCAAATTGCTTCTCAATTTTCAAAGGTATTGGAAGGAAAAGAATTAGAAGACATATACAATAGATTTAAAGCACAGGATGAAAAATCATTGGAAGGCATGGGATCAATCTTTGGCTAAATATGTTACATCTTATACTTGCTGATGCAGAACTTGAGCTTGTTCCAGAAGAGTTATGGAATCATCCAGCAGTAATTAAATATTCGCAGAGAAGAAATAAGAAATCAAAAAATTTAATCTTGGATTCAAATTTTCACCATTCCGCTATAAGGGAAATTTTTCCAGGTGAAGAGAATAGGAGGGGCAGGCCAGATATTGTACATTACTTTTTGCTAAATTCGCTAGAATCACCTCTTAACTTAACAAATAATCTAAGGGTATATGTCCATACTAGAAATAACCAAACTATATTTATAAAAAAAGAAACAAAAATACCAAAATCTTACAATAGATTTATAGGTCTCATGGAAGATCTTTTTCATAATGGATTTGTTCCAAGTAAAAGGGAGCCATTGATCTGGATGGAGGATATGTCATTAAATAAATTAATTAATTACTTAGGTATAGATGACATAGTTGTCCTTAATGATAAAGGGAACATTGAAAACATGCAACTTTTTCTTTCGAAGGATCAAATATTAATATTGGGTGGATTCCCAAGCGGTGATTTCATATCAGATGTAAAAAATTACAAAAATGTTTCAATTTTCAAGGAACCATTGATCTCTTGGGTAGTTGCATATGAACTTATTTCAAATTATGAAATGAAATTTTCTATCCTCTGATCATTTTCATTCTTTCCACTTTTTTATTAATTGTATCAATTCTTCCTATATCATGCCTAGCATATATTTCTCCTTTTACATATTTTAATCCATTTTCTACTTTTTTTTCTGCTTTTTCAATATCATCATCTATTCCAACCAACGCAATAGATCTTGAATGTGTTGTGTATAATTTACCATCTTTCATGTTTACAGATCCGTAGTATACTTTTGATCCATTATTTAAGATTCCATTTTCGTCAATAATTATTTCAGAATTACTTTTAGGATTTGTTCCATACCCCACCGGAACAACATATTTAACAACAGTCGATTTGTTCAAGAACCTAAAATTATTTTTTAAATTTCCATCTGCAATCTGCTCTAGAATTTCAACAAAATTGCCTTCAAAAATGCTTAGAACGTTCATTGCTTCAGGATCTCCAAATCTTGCATTTATTTCTATTACCTTAGGACCATTTTTTGTTATCATAAACTGTCCATAAATAACACCCTTGTAAGTTATTCCCTCTTTTTTTAATGAATCTACTATTTTACCTAGTATATTTACTGAAAATTCATAATCATCTTTTTTTATGAATGGCAGTAGATGGTTATTCATTGAATAAGATCCCATGCCACCTGTATTTGGCCCTTCATCATTTTCGAATGCTCTTTTAAAATCTTGAACCAAAGGCATTGGAAAAATTTTATTTCCATCAGAAAATGCTTGAAGTGTATATTCCTCCCCGACTAATTTTTCTTCTATCAAGACACCTTTACTTCCACCTATTCCATCAAGAATTATACTCTCTGCATATTTTATGCCTTCTTCCTTTGTTTTAAAATGGTCTCCTTGTACCTTCACACCCTTTCCACCTGTTAAACCTACAGGTTTGACTACGAACTCATATTCAAGTTTTTGAATATATTCTCTTATTTTATAAAAATCATCAAAGTAAGCGTTTTTTACATTACCTGGAATTTTATATTTGTCCATGATATATCTCATAAATCTTTTGCTCGTTTCAATTTGTGCTGCCTCCTTAATAGGTGACGCACATTTAATTCCTAAATTTTCTAATTGGTTAATAATTCCTTTTTCAAGAGGTGCTTCAGGTCCGATTATAGCAATATCAATTTTATTATTTTTTATTGGATCCCATTTAATAATATTCTCTACATTAGTTTCGTTCTCAATTAAAAATTCCTTGCTTATTCTTTTTAAACCAGGATTTAAATTTGACATTATTGTATATAAAGAATTATTATCTTTTACTATTTTCTCACCTATTATATGTTCCCTGGCGCCACCACCTACAAGAAGAACATTCATTTAGTATCACCATCTAAGTTTAAATTGAGTTTCTTTGCTAAGTATTCTTTAATACTTTTTGGGTCTGAAATGTCTATACCAAAATAGGGGCCAAAGTTTTTAGTAACAGAAATCAAAAGGGTCTTTCCAGATGTTCTTGTGGTAACAAGATTTTTTGATTTTAATATATTAACATGATCATAAATTTTTTCACCCACCATTTCTCTTAGGTCACTTTGTTTTATAGGCTGATAATAAGCAATAACTGCAAGTGTTTTTAAAACATCCTTATCTAATTCTGGTTTACTAAACCTATATGCAATTTCTAAATAATCTTCCCTTAATTGCATAACATATCTTTGTCCTATTTTGGTTATTTCCATAGCATTTCCATTTTTATCATAATCCTCTTTTAAAGATTTAATTGCTTTATATACATCTTTTTTACCAATATTCAGTTTTTCAGATATTTCTGATAATTTTATTGGTTCATCGACGGAAAAAAGAACCGCCTCCACAATTTTTTTCACATCCATAATTTTGATAAATATTTGATTATTAATAAATGTTAGTATTTTATTATTGTGATATTTGCTAACAATAGTCATATATTAAAATTAATATAGTGCTTTGTGCTAACATACCATGATGGAGGTTAGAATATGTCAGAGGAATTAAATCCTTTCAAAATAGCGCAAGAGCAGCTTGATAAGGCAGCAAAGATTATGAACTTAGATCCAACAGTTCATCAATTTTTGAGAGAACCAATGAGAATTCTTGAGGTTACAATACCTGTGAAAATGGATGACGGATCTGTGAAAATTTTCAAGGGTTTCAGGGTTCAGTATAATGATGCTAGAGGACCTACAAAGGGAGGAATTAGGTACCATCCACAGGAAACTCTTGATACAGTAAAAGCACTTTCAGCATGGATGACCTGGAAGACGGCTGTGGTAGATCTACCATATGGTGGAGCTAAGGGTGGAGTTATTTGCGATCCAAAATCCATGAGTGAAGCCGAGCTTGAAAGATTATCACGAGGTTATATAAGGGCCATTGGTAGGTTCATAGGTCCAGAGAAAGATATTCCAGCACCTGATGTATATACAACACCACAAATGATGGCCTGGATGATGGACGAATATTCAAAGATTGTAGGTTACAATGCACCTGGTGTAATAACCGGAAAACCTGTCGAAGTTGGTGGTTCTTTAGGTAGGGGAGATGCAACTGCTAAAGGTGGTCTATATGTATTGAGGGAAGCAGCTAAGAAGATTAAGTTGGATCTTTCTAAGGCCACAGTTGCAATTCAAGGTTTTGGCAATGCGGGTCAATTTGCACATAAACTTGTTACAGAAATGTTTGGATCTAAGGTAGTTGCTGTAAGTGATACAAAAGGTGGAATATACTGCAAAGATGGCCTTGATTTCAAAAAGGTTTTGGATCATAAGGAGAAAACTGGATCTGTAACTAATTTACCAGGAACAAAAAATATTACGAATGAAGAATTGCTTGAACTTGATGTAGATGTTTTAATTCCTGCCGCAATAGAAAATCAGATAACAGGTAATAATGCTGACAAGATAAAGGCAAAAATTGTGCTTGAACTTGCAAACGGTCCTACTACGCCTGAGGCGGACGTCATTCTTTATAAAAAAGGGATTCTGGATATACCTGATTTCTTGGCAAATGCAGGTGGAGTTACGGTCTCATACTTTGAATGGGTACAGAACATAAATGGATATTACTGGACAGCAGAGGAGGTATATCAGAGATTGGACCAGAAAATGACAAAGGCATTCTGGGATGTTATAGAAACAGCAGAAAAATACAAGGTAGAGCCAAGGATGGGAGCATATATAGTTGCAGTTAAAAGGGTAGCAGATGCGGTGAAGATAAGGGGATGGGTATAAATTTAAATTTTATTTTTAAATTTTTAATTTATTTTTAAAAATTATTCGAATTTTTTTTGAATTTTTAAATTATTTATTAAGAGCAAAATTTTTTGTAACACTGCTCTTCGATATCATTTATCAAACAATATTTATTAATTTGTATGTAATTACAAGCACGTCTAAATTGAGGTGAAATTATGGAAGATGATAGATTAATGCTAGATAAAAAGAATCCATTTAGGATTGCACAGAAACAGCTTGATAAAGCAGCAAAGCTTATGGGCTTAGATCCTCAAATTTTGGCAATTTTGAGGGAACCAATGAGGATATATGAATTTAATATTCCAGTAAAAATGGATGATGGATCTGTTAAAGTTTTTAAGGGTTTTAGGGTTCATCATAATGATGCAAGAGGTCCAACAAAGGGTGGCATAAGATTCCATCCTGATGAGACACTTGATACTGTAAAAGCACTTTCAATGTGGATGACCTGGAAAACAGCAGTACTTAATTTACCATATGGCGGAGCTAAAGGTGGAGTAATTGTTGATCCACAAAAGTTGAGTAAAGCTGAACTTGAAAGGTTATCAAGGGAATATGCGAGAGCTGTTGCAAGGTTCATAGGTCCAGAGAAAGATATTCCAGCACCTGATGTTAATACTAACCCTCAGATTATGGCTTGGATGGTTGATGAATATTCAAAAATTATGGGATATAACTCATTCGGTGTAATAACTGGAAAACCACTTGAAATAGGTGGGTCCCTTGGCAGGACAGAGGCAACTGCCAGAGGAGGAATGTTCGTCCTTAGAGAGGGTGCAAGAAGAATAGGATTGGATTTATCAAAGGCAAAAGTAGCAATTCAGGGTCATGGTAATGTTGGTGGATTCGCACATAAAGTAATAAAAGAAATATTTGGATCAAAGGTAGTGGCAATCAGCGATGTTAGTGGTGGTCTTTATAATCCCAATGGAATAGATTATAATGAAGTAATGGAATACAAGAGCAAGAACAAGGGATTACTGGCAGGATTTCCAGAAGCAAAACCAATATCAAATGAAGAATTACTCGAAATGGATGTTGATGTTTTAATTCCTGCAGCTTTGGAAAATCAGATTACTGGAGATAATGCTGACAAGATAAAGGCAAAAATTGTGCTTGAACTCGCAAATGGTCCATGCACACCAGAAGCTGATGAGATATTATTCAAGAAAAAGATATTGCAAATACCAGATATTTTGGCAAATGCTGGTGGAGTAACGGTTTCATACTTTGAATGGGTACAGAACATAAATGGGTATTACTGGACAGAGGAAGAGGTATATCAGAGATTGGATCAGTGGATGACAAGATCGGCAAAGGATGTATTTGATACAGCAGAAAAATACAAGGTAGAGCCAAGGATGGGCGCGTATATAGTTGCAGTTAAAAGGGTAGCAGATGCAATTAAAGTAAGGGGTTGGGTGTAAACTCCTTAAATTTTCCATCATTTTTTAATTTATATTTTTTGTAAAAGATTTTTAAATAAAATTATTCAAAATATTAGAAAAAATCTGAAAAACCTTTAAATATAATATAATAATTAAAGGACTCAGAAAAAGGTGAATTTTTATGGAAGAAAAGTTAAAAACTGGTACAACTACAGTTGGGATTGTAACTAAAGAAGGAGTTGTTATGGCCACGGAGAGAAGGGCCACTATGGAAAATTTTATTGCTCATAAAGTTACACAGAAATTATATGAAATTGATAAATATATAGGAATGACAACTGCAGGTCTTGTGGGTGACTTACAAGTTCTTGTCAGATATATGAGAGCTGAGGTACAGCTCTATAGATTAAAAAATAAAAGACCTATTACGATACAGGGAGCAGCCACCTTACTTTCTAATATATTAAATCAAAGTAAATTTTATCCATATTATGTAAGTCTTATAATAGGTGGATATGATTCTTCAGGTTACCATGTATACGGTCTTGATGCTGCTGGTGGATCAATAGAAGATAAATACATAAGTGCTGGATCAGGATCCCTATTCGTATATGGTGTTCTAGAAGATTCATACCATGATGATCTAACATTGGATGAGGCAATAAATATTGCAATTAGGGGAGTAAGTGCAGCGATGAAGAGGGATTCAGCATCTGGAGATGGAATAGATGTTGCAACAATTACAGAAAAAGATGGATTTGTAAAAATAGATGATGAGGAAATAAAGAAAAGAATGAAAAAATTAAAATTAATCCAGTAAAAAAATTAAATTTTGGAAGGCGTTTAAACAATGGCGATGGGTGAATGGGAGGATATATTACAGCAGACTAAAGAAGCTGTTCTTGAGTTTGCTCCTTCGATAACTATAACTAGTATAGATTTTGAAGCGTCATTGATAGTGGTTTATACAAAAGATATCGATTATTTTACAGATAATCCTAATGTTGTTAAACAGATTGCGCAGAAAATAAGAAGGAGAATATCAATTAGGCCTGACCCATCCATCCTTATGAAAGAGGAAGATGCAAAGGAAATAATTAAAAGAATAGTACCAGCAGAAGCTGGAATTACGGATATATATTTTGAACCAGAAACTTGTGAGGTTGTTATTGCAGCTGAAGCCCCAGGGCTTGTAATTGGTAAAGAAGGTCAGCTTTTAAATGAGATTAAAAAGCAGGTAAAGTGGGCACCTAGGGTAGTTAGAACACCACCAATACCCTCTAGGATTGTTTCTGAAATAAGGGAATTCCTTAAAGAAAATCAGGAAGATAGAAGACAGTTTCTAAGAGAAGTAGGCAGAAAATTGAATAGACCTATTTTAAATGGTGAGAACTGGGTACGTGTAATTGCACTTGGAGGATACAGGGAAGTGGGCAGATCAGCAACATTATTAATGACAAGAAATAGCAGGGTTTTGATAGATTGTGGTGTTGTTGCGGGGAATGTACAAAGTAATGAGCCCTGGTCAGGAGTGCCATATCTATATGTTCCGGAGATATGGTCACAGGATTCATTCCAAAATGAAAACAATCCATTTAAATATTTAGATGCTGTTGTTCTAACGCATGCGCATCTAGATCATTCTGGTTTGCTTCCATTTCTTTACAAATATAATTTCAAAGGTCCTTTATATGCTACACCAGCAACTAGGGATTTGGCAGTCCTTCTTCAGATGGATTATTTAAAACTTGCACATTCAGAGGGTAATAAAGTACCATATGATTCAAAGGATATAAAAGAAATGCTAAAAAGAACAATAACGTTGGAATATGGAGAAACAACTGATATCACGCAGGATGTTAGATTAACATTTCATAATGCAGGTCATATACTAGGTTCATCCATCGCACATTTTCATATAGGAGAAGGTCTCCATAATATTGTTGTTTCAGGTGATATAAAATTTGAAAAAACGTGGTTATTTAGTGCAGCAAATAATAAGTTTCCAAGGGCAGAGACAGTTATAATAGAATCAACTTACGGAGGAAGGGATGATTTTCAGCCATCTAGAAGGGAAGCAGGTGAAAATCTTAAAAACATTGTTTCAAATGTTATATCTAGGAATGGTAAAGTTCTAGTTCCTGTTTTTGCAGTGGGCAGAAGTCAGGAGGTAATGCTTGTCTTGGAAGAATATATTAGAAATAATGAGCTTCCAAAAATACCAGTATACATAGATGGAATGATTTGGGAAGCAACTGCAATACATGCTGCCTATCCAGAGTATCTTAATAAAGAACTTAGGGAAAGAATTTTTAAAAAATCAGATAATCCATTTCTTTCAGATATATTTGTAAGGGTAGATACACCGGATAGAAGGGAAAAGATCGTAAATGATCCAGATCCTTCCGTTATTCTGGCTACATCAGGTATGATGAATGGTGGTCCCGTCATGGAATATTTCATCAACATGGCTGAAAATCCAAAAAATGCATTAATATTTGTTGGTTATCAGGCAGAGGGAACAATTGGTAGAAGGATACAAAAGGGTGAAAAAGCATTAACATTATCATACATGGGGAAAATGAATACAATTAATATAAGCATGGAAATTGCAACAGTTGAAGGATTCTCAGGTCATGCTGATAGAAAACAATTAATACAGTTCATAACATCCATGCACCCAAGACCAAATAAGGTAATTACTTGCCACGGTGATGGAGATAATTGTGAATATTTGGCAGATACATTTTATAGGAAATATGGAATAGATTCAATTGCTCCTAAAAATCTTGAATCTTTGAGGTTATATTAATATGGAATTCAAGAGCCTTGAAGAAATGAATGAATTATTAATAAATTGTATGAAGTGCCCTAGGCTTGTTGAGTTCAGGAAAAATGTTGCTTTGAGAAAAAATAGATTTTATGGAGAAATTTACTGGAGCAGGCCTGTACCAGGATTTGGAAATCATGATGGAAAACTTTTGATCCTAGGTCTCGCACCTGCGGCCACGGGTGGAAATAGGACTGGAAGAATATTCACAGGAGATAAAAGTGCCCAATTCCTTGTAAATTGTCTTTACAAGGTAGGATTCACAAATAAAAGCACATCAGAAAATGCTAATGATGGTTTAATTTATTATGATGCTTATGTAACTGCAGTTTTAAAATGCGTTCCACCAAATGATAAACCTACATTGGATGAATTGAATAATTGCAGTCCATATATGGAATATGAAATAGAAACGATGAAAAATTTAAAGGCTATTCTTGTTCTTGGTAGAATAGCATTTGAATCCTTAAAAAGATATTTAAAGAAGAAAGGTATTAATATTCAAGGTATGGAATTCAAGCATGGTACATTCTATGAAATTGATAATAATAAAAGAATATATTGTTCATACCATCCTAGCCCGAGAAATGTAAACACTGGAAGAATAAAAAGTGATGATTTAATAAATATATTAAATGACATCAAAAATTACATTTATGCATAAACATTTTATATAGAAAAATGTTCTAGTAATTATGGCAAATAAAAAGCAAAATACAGGAAAGAAAGAGCAAAATGAAAAAGACGAATATTTGGATTTTTTGGAAGAGACGTTAAGTGAGTTTACTTTAGCATTATTAATAGACATGGAAAAGCATGGCATTTTTGAAGAAAAGAATGAGGAATTCAATGTTACCGATAAATTTATGGATAAACTTATGGACATTAGTATGCAAAATTTAAATTCTGGACTTGATTCAGATGAAGTTATTGAGGAATCCGTAATTTCTGCAATTAAAGAATTTTACGGTGATCAGTTAGTTGAAGAGGAAATATATCCTAGAGCTGATATTGTAATTAGTTTTGTATTGCAGGACCTTGAAGATGCAATAAAAGATAACGCATCCAAATGATCACCTGTGGTGTGGACGAAGCAGGGCGCGGCCCTGTAATAGGTCCACTGGTGATATGTGGCCTATGTGCGGATGATGTATTGTTAAAAGAGCTTAATGTTAGGGATTCTAAATTGCTTAGTCCCTCGAGGAGAGAAAAACTTTATCCTGAGATTTTAAAAATAGCCAATTCCTATAAAATAGAAATGTTAAAAGCGGAGCAAATAGACGAATTAAGAAAAACCATGTCATTAAATGAAATAGAGGCAATGTACTTTGCAAAGGTAATTAGTTCATTAGAAGGAGAAATTTTTATTGTTGATGCCGCTGATGTTGATGAAAATAGATTTGCTGAAACAATAAAAAAATATTTAGATAAAAATATTAATATAATTTCAAAACATAAAGCGGACAGAGATTATCCTTCAGTCTCAGCTGCATCTATAATTGCAAAAGTAACAAGAGATAGAGAAATTGAAAAAATTAAAGATGAAATTGGAGATTTTGGATCAGGTTATCCTGCCGATCCAAAAACAATTAATTTTATTACACAATATTATAATAAATATGGTATATTACCACCATATGTAAGGAAATCATGGAAAACATTGAAAAACTTAATTACTTTAGATAACTATTTGGATGGTGATAACTATGAAAGAACTTTATGATTTAGTGGAAAAATTCAACATAAGGGCGAAGCAGGATGAAAAACTTAGAAAAGAAATACAAGATTTGGAAAGAAAGATTCAGATAAATTTTAGGGATAATGGTTCATACAATTTCATTTTAAAGAACGCTCAAGTTTTTGAAATAAAGGATAATTTACAGAACCCGGACATTGTGGTTAGTATATCCACGGATGTTTTCAATAAAATATTAAACAAGGAAATGGATGTTTTAAGTGCATATATAACTAGAAAATTCACAGTAAAGGCATCACTCTCAGATAAATTGTTAATTTCTGAACTTCTAAAATGAAAATGGTTTAATCCAAGAAATGGTATATCCTAATAATGAAACCTGATGAATATTTCCAAATGTTAAAAAACGAGGCAGACAAGCTTTACATTTTGGCAGAAAAAGCAAGATCGAGGGGATTTGATCCTGAGGATAATGTTGAAATACCTAGAGCGGAGGATCTTGCTTCCAGAGTTGAACAACTTATAGGTTTCAAAGGAATAGCAGAAATAATAAGAGATTTTTCAAAAAAATATGATAGGGAAACGGTAAGCATAATGACCGCTAAGGAAATAGCAAAAAGGCTTTTTGATGATAAAAAGAAAGCATTGGACGTATCCATCAGGGCAGGTTTAGCCATTCTTACAGAAGGTATATTGGTAGCACCCTTGGAAGGTATTTCTAAAATAGATATTAAAAAAAATTCTGATGGTACGGATTATCTAGCAATTTATTATTCAGGTCCTATAAGGGGGGCGGGAGGGACAGGTCAGGCATTAAGTGTACTAATAGGTGATGTTGTAAGACAGGATCTTGGCATAAGTAGATTCAAGCCATCAGATAACCTTGTAGAAAGATACAAAGAAGAAATTCAAATATACAAAAATGTGGAACATTTGCAATACAATCCTTCCCCAAAGGAGATAGAAATAACGATCAGAAACTGCCCAGTATGTATAGATGGCGAAGGTACAATTGATGATGAGGTTTCAGGATTCAGAGATTTGCCTGAAGTAGAGACAAACAGAGTAAGGGGTGGTATGTGTTTAGTCGTGGCTGAAGGTTTAATTCAAAAAGCAAGAAAAATAAAAGGTATTGTAGACAAAATGAAGATTGACGGTTGGAATTTTATAGATGATCTAATAAAAGATGAAAAAAAGGATGAAGAGGGTAAAAGCTCAGAAAAGTTTATTGAGGATATAGTGGCAGGAAGACCTGTTTTTTCTCACTCGGAGAGAAAAGGAGGCTTCAGGCTTAGGTATGGAAGATGCAGAACCGGAGGCCTTGCAACTGTTTCAATAAATCCAGCTACAATGGTTTTAATGGACAATTTTATTGCTGCAGGAACACAATTAAAACTTGAATTCCCTGGCAAGGCAGCGGGTATGACAGCATGTGAAACGGTGGAGGGACCAATAGTACTTCTTAAGAATGGAGATCTTGTTCAAGCTAATACCCTTGAGGAAGCAATAAAAATTAAGGATCAAGTGGAAAAGATTTACGATAATGGTGAAATACTAATACCATTCGGTGAATTTCTTGAAAATAACTATCCTCTTAGGCCAGGTTCATTTACAATTGATTGGTGGGAAAAGATAGTAAAATCAAAAAATTTGGAAAAACCAAGGGAAAAAGATTTTGAAACACTTTATAATTTTTCTTTAAAATATGATGTTCCATTGCATCCCGATTATAATCTATTCTGGCACGACATGGACATGGAAAAAATAAAAATTTTAAGAGATTATTTATTAAAAAATTCTCGCATTTCAGATGGAAAATTATTCATAGAAAAAAATAAAGAAATCAAAGAAATTCTTTGTGAATTGGGAGTTCTTCATATAGAAAGAGAAAAATACATTGTAGAAAAATATTCAAAAGCATTAATCAGAATGCTAGGACTTGAACTTCAAGAAACCATAATTATTGAAAATAAAAAATTTCCAGAAAATGTTACAGATCCAGTGGAAATTGTGGAGGAATTATCTGGAATTACAATTTTACCAAGAGCTCCAACAAGGGTAGGTGCAAGAATGGGTAGACCAGAAAAGGCAGCAGAAAGGAAGATGAAGCCACCGGTGAATGTTCTTTTCCCAATTGGCGAGACATCAAATAATAGAAGGTCAATAACAACACTTATAAATGATGTAAATGCAAAAATTAATGTTACCATGGGCTTAAGGGTATGCCCTAAGTGTGGAAGAAAAACTTACAAATTAAGGTGTGAAAAGTGTGGATCAAGAACAAACTTTACAGAGAAGGAGCAGGAAATTGAATTATCAATAGGGAAGTTATGGAAAGAGGCTATTGAAAATTTAGGAGAAATGCCTGGCGATGATTTCAATGTAAAAGGTGTTAAGGGTCTAATATCAAAAGAACTTCTTCCAGAGCCATTGGAAAAGGGAATTCTCAGGGCTTTACACAATGTTTGGGTTTACAAAGATGGAACATCCAGATTTGATATGAGTAATCTTGCCATCACGCATTTCAGAATTAGGGAAATAGGTTTAAATGCGCAAAAGGCAAGAGAACTTGGATATGAAAATGATATTTTTGGTAATCCTGTAACAAACGAAGATCAAATATGTCAAATAATGCCACAGGATATAATAATTTCAAAGAACGGTGCAGGATATTTGGTAAATGTTTCAAGATTCATTGATGATCTTTTGGAAAAATTTTACCATATGGAAAAATTTTATAACATTAAAGATGAACGTGACCTCATAGGCCATCTTGTTATGGGTCTTTCACCACATACATCTGGAGCGGTTTTAGCTAGAATAATTGGATTTACTGATCTTTCAGCATGTTTCGCGCATCCATTCTTCCATGCTGCAAAAAGAAGGAACTGTGATGGCGATGAAGATAGTGTTATGCTTGTATTGGACGCACTTATTAATTTTTCAAGACATTACCTCCCATCATCTAGAGGAAGTTTAATGGATGCACCATTATTCCTATCTTTAAAAGTAGATCCTAGGGAGATTGATAAAGAAGCTTTAAATGTTGACATACTATGGGATTACCCATTAGAGTTCTATATTGCGGCAATGAAAAAGCAAAAACCTTCGGATGTTTCAAATATAATGGAAACAATTAAAAATAGATTAGGTAAAGAAAATGAAATAACTGGTTACGGTTTCACCAATGATACACCTGATATAAATAGAAGTGTAAAAGAAAGTACGTATAAAACGTTAAAACAGATGGATGAGAAAACACAAGCTCAATTATTCCTTGCAAAGAAATTAAGAGCAGTGGATGAAACAGATGTGGCTAATAGAATTGTATCACACCATTTTATTCCGGATATTATGGGTAACATGAGAAAATATGGTACACAGGAATTCAGGTGTACCAAATGTGGCAGGAAATATAGAAGAATGCCACTAAGTGGAAAATGCCAGTGTGGTGCTAACCTTGTTCTTACTACATCAGAGGGGAATATAACAAAATATCTGAGTTTATCAAAAAAAGTTTCTGATGAATTTAAAATAAATAATTATACAAGGCAGAGATTACTCTTTGCTGAGGAAGCTATAAAGACCATGTTCTCCAATAAAGAAGAAAATAAAATTATTGAAATAAAAGAAAATAAAAATGGAAAAACACTGGAGGATTATATATGAACTCTACAATATTTGTTTTAGGCCCGGCTGGTTCGGGAAAATCTACCTTTACAGGATCTTTCGTAGAATGGATGCAAAGTAATAATTATAATGCGATAGCGGTAAATCTTGACCCTGGCACAGAATTTCTGCCATATGAACCGGATGTAGATGTAAGGGATTATGTTGTTCTCCAAGACATAATGCAAGATTATTCATTGGGACCAAATGGAGCACAAATTCTAGCAGCAGACCTTATAGCGAATCAAATTGATGATATCAAAAAAGAAATAGATGAATATGATACAGACTATGTTATAGTTGATACACCTGGGCAGCTCGAATTATTTGCATTCAGAACGTCTAGTGAATTTATAATGGATCAAATATCAGATAGGAAGGGTTTTATTGCTTTTTTAATGGACCCAATGGTTGCAATATCCCCATCTGGTTATGTTTCCCTATTAACGCTTTCAGCCAGTGTATTTTTTAGATTTTATACCCCTTTCATAAACATAATAAATAAAATTGATCTATTGAATGATTCCGATCTATTGAAATTAAAATCTTGGTCTTATGATGCAGGGGTTCTTTATGAAGATTTAAGAAATGAAAAGCCTAATATGAATAATGTTTATTTAACTGAAATTCTAAAATCACTGCAGGAAATAGGTACTTCAAGTACTCCAATATTTTGTTCTTCTAAGGAGTTAAAAGGTTTAGAATATATTTATTCCGCGATCCAGATGGTTTATTCAGGAGGAGAAGATTTGGAAAAAAGGTAAAATTTTATTTTTTCATTAAATGGACTTTAAATTCATCATAATCAAGGATAGCATAATACCCTTCCTTAGCTGGTCCCGGGTTAAAAAATAAAGTACCATTGTATATCAATGAACCTCTTTCTTCATGAATATGGCCTGACATTACAATTTTAGGTTTTTTCTCATCAACTGCTTTTCTGATTCCTTTGTTTCCAGCATGCATATTTTTTACAGAATCAAGAATACCATATGGTGGTTGATGCAGCATCAATATAGAATTTTCATCAATTTTGTCAACTAGAAAATTGTATGCTTCTTCATCAGAATAACCTATGCCCATATTAATAAAATTAAAATCTGAGCCCCCCAAACCTATTATTTCAAGATCTTTGAATTTATATTTATTTTTGTGCATATTTATCATCCCGGATTTATCTATATAGTTCAGAACATCTGGTGGATCACAGTTTCCTGGAATGGCTAAAATAGGTTTCTTATCAGTGAAAATATCTAAGACAAATTCTGCTGGTCCAAAATTTGTAAGGTCTCCTAATAAAATCACAAGATCTATATTTTCTTTTTCTATAATTTCTTCAATGAAGTAGTGCGTGATCATGGAATGAAGATCTGAAAGTATGAGGAATTTCATTGTTCCACCCATTTATGTGCCAAAGTTCCATGATTCCATATATTTTTTTTGTTTATCATTTAATTCATCTAAACCAATATTGAAAATTTCTCTTGAAATATTTGCAACATTTATATCAATATCCTTTGGCACAGGATATACTTTTCTTTCTAATTTTTCCTGATTCATTACTATATACTCTGCTGTCAATGCCTGAATTGAAAATGAAAGGTCCATTATTTCTACTGGATGACCTTGCCCACCTACAAGATTAATTAACCTCCCTTCACCAAGCAAATATAGTTTTTTACCATCCTTAAGAATGTATTCATCCACATATTTCCTAACAGTTCTTTTCTCCTTTGATAGTGACAGAAGGTGGTCTTTGTTTATTTCAACATCAAAATGACCAGCATTGGCAAATATGCATTTATCCTTAGCCAATTTAAAATGTTCTTCCCTTACAACATCAATCATTCCTGTTGCTGTTATTACAATATCTGCATCCTTTATTGCATCTTCCATTTTTTTTACATAAAAGCCATCCATATAAGCTTCTACAGCCTTTACTGGATCAACTTCCGTCACTGTTACCCTGGCTCCCATTCCTTTCATCCTTAAAGCTATTCCTTTTCCGCACCACCCGTAGCCGGCAACAACAATATTTTTTCCAGCAATTAGAATATTTGTAGTGCTCATTATACCATCAAGAGTGCTCTGACCTGTACCGTATCTATTATCAAATAAGTGTTTCATTTGAGCATCATTCACATCAAACATTGGAAATCTCAGCACACCCTCTTTCTCCATAATCCTCAATCTTTGCACACCTGTAGTAGTTTCTTCATTCCCACCTAGAATTTTCATCTCTCTTTCCTTGTGTAAAATTGTTGTTAAATCACCACCGTCATCTATTATTATGTCAGGATTATTATCAAGAACTTTATTTAGGCTTTCATAATATTCTTCTCTAGATTGTCCTCTTTTTGCATATACTTTCATTTCTTTTGATAATGCTCTTGCCACATCATCATCAGTGGTAAGAGGATTGCACGAAGTAATTGATATATCCGCACCCCCAGCTTTGAGTGTTTTAGCCAGAATACCAGTTTTTGCCTCTAAATGTAGTGCCATACCTATTTTTAAATTTTTAAATGGCATTTCATCAATAAATCTTTTTCTTATCTTAGATATAATACCCATCCTGCTTTCAGCCCAGTAAAGTTTTTCTTCACCCGCATCCATAATAATCACAATATTCTATAAGCAATTAAAATTTTAAAACTTTTGTAAATGTTCATAATTATTTATGTATGTCCAATTGACTTGAAATACGTATACCCATTGTGATCCATTTGAAGTCGAGTTATAATAAACTTGTATAAAGGGTTCTTGGAAAAATTTATCAAAGGATGCGTTACTCATTATTATAGGTGGATCATAGGATGGATGAGTTAATAGTTCATAACCATAGACACCATTGTAAAACATATTAGAATTAATTAGTACATAACCCACCTTTGGGTATGTTCCATTTAAACCTTCTAGTTCATAGATCGCATCTGTCCAATTTGTGCAATTCCAGATCTTGTAAGTATATTCAAAAGTAGTGTTGAAACCAAAAGCTTCTAGGTAAAGCCCATCAACAGCATCTGTTGCAACTGAATAATTTTTATTTCCATATTTTTCTAACCAATTAATCCCTCCCATCATGGCAGGTGTCACATAATTCTGTGATGTTTCGCTTACTTGATTAACAAATGGATAAGCTGTAACTATTGAAATAAGTACAGTCACAATTAGAATTGTTAAAAAAAGTGATCTTAAATTTCTAAATCCAGACGATTTTTTTATATATACTTTTCTTAATTGATTTGGAAGTGAAACAACAATAGGAGCTGCAAGCCTATTTTCTGCCCCAAGGACAGCCCCGTTAAAATTATTATAAGTTTGGGGATAAAAATAAACAATCTCCCTAGATTTTAATTTTGATGAATATTTAACAAAAGATTTGTAGAAAGAATAAACACCTATGGCACCGAAAATAGAGAATGGTTCAAAAATGTACTCAATATATCTGTATGGTATTAAAACACCATTCCATGTTATAAGAGAAAAGATCATTGACATAGAAAGGAAAAAGATCCAACCGCCTAGAATGATTTTAGCATTTTCAAAATGCCTTGAATCATTAACCCCTACTCCAATGAATCCTAGAGTGAGAATGAATGGAATTGAAAGTAACATACCATCAAGAGAAATTTTAATTCCATTAATACCTATTGTGATTAAAAGAACAAGAACTGTTAATGAAAGGAAAAGTGAAATAATATAATAATAAATGTTTTTTATATTCAATTTATTCGTTGTCATGAATAGTATAAAATATTTTTTAACATATTTTTCAGTATAAAATAAAAGGAATAATGCGAAATAAAATATTGCTATAACAAAATACCAAGGAAGTATTCTCAAAAATGCCTCTGTTATAAAATCGTACATTGAAGGAATGAACATGAGCCAGTAAAGGAATGTTAATCCAGAAAATAATATTAAATAAATAATTTCAAATTTAAAATTTTTATAATCATTTTTCCAAATTTTTGTTAAATAAATTATTCCTATAATAGAAATAATATACATATATGTAGATAGATGATGAGATAATATCAATGCCACAGAGGAAAAAAACAAAGGTATGTAGAATTTTTTATTTTCTCTTGTATAAATAAAGAAAAGTATGGAAAGTAACAGAAATAGGTGCCCAAAAACGAGAAGTCCAACCATAGAAGTTTCAAATACTTCCATGGGGTTTATTGCTAAAAATAATGCAGAAATAATACCTATAAATTCTGAATTAGTTAATTTTTTAGCTATAAGATAAATAATTGGAATTGTTAAACCAGCAAAAACTGGCGTAGCGTGTAAAAGTAAATTTTGAATACTAATTCCAGTAACATCATGAAGGAATATCATTACCCAATAAAATAGAGGAAAATCCCCATATCCAGATCCTCCCCATATTGAAGGTAAAGTTTTGAAGACTAACCCTAGGTTAACAAATGCAGTGGTAAGATCATAATAAATACCGAAATCAACGCCCCATATGGCATATCTGAATGAAGGTATAGATCTTAAAAAAATTGCTACTATTGTTATCAGAGAGACCAAAATCGCAACCTTCCAATTTACTTTTATATTGCTTTTAGAAATCATGAATTTTAAAACTATTATGGATATAAATATCTTAAATTTTTCTAACAATTTAACCAATTTCGTTATTATTAAATACAAAAAAGGTATTTCAGAAATAATGTTTAATATACCTGTTTTCCTTGCAGCAATGGGAATAACCTTACTTGAAATTTCTGAGGCATCAGCTGTAGGTTTGGCACTCTATGCCGAAGGCGGTTCAAAGGCATTTATTTATGTTGGTTTGGGTATAGCAATGGTTTTAGTCATTACTTTTTTAATAGGAAGTGAAATTTCTTTATTACCAATATTATTTGTAAGGATTGTCGCAGGATTTTTGCTTTTATACTTCGGTTTAAGATTAGTGAGAAGTGCAAGGAGATCTGTATTAAGGGTTAGAAAGGGTAATACAGGCGGGGATGAAAGTCTAGAAAAGGGTCTTTTTTACACTGGTTTTTCTGTGGGCGCAATAGAAGCATTTGAAGCTGCTATTGTTTTAATAGCATTAATTCCTATTGATTACACATCTACATTGATCGGTCTTTTTATTGGTTTAATAATTGTAATTATTGCTACAATTGTTCTAAGAACTCAGATAAGGAAGGTTAAGCAAGCAAATATGAAAGTAGCTGTATCAGCTTTATTACTTTCATTTTCTCTCTTCTGGATTTTAGAGGCTTTTGTCAATATATCTGATCTTTATCTCATTCTTTTCTTTGCGATATTTTTCTTAATAGTATATGCATTTGCACACAGGAAATAAAATTAAAATTTTCAATTTTATTTGGAAAGGATTAAATACAGTTGATTCTATATCACCTTGTTATGAATGGAAATTTGGTAAGTTCACCTTATCCTGTGGAAATAGAAAAATTTCTATCGGCAAGATATGGATCATCATTAATTATAAAAGGAAGTCCGGGAGCAGGTAAAACTACATTAGCTCTGCAAATTCTCGAAAATTTAAGTAATAAATATAAAGTTATTTACTTTTCAACCAGAGTAGGCGATGAAAGTTTATATCAACAATTTCCATGGTTGAGGAATCTAGAGAAAAATATAAAAATGTTGATTGCATCAAAACTTTTTCTTGAGGAAATAACTAAGAAGGTACAAGTTGAAGAAAAGCCAATAAAAGATTATGGAAAAAAATTATTGCAGGAAATGACAGGGGAAAAGACACCGCAAGTATATAGAAGCATGCTAAATTTTTATTTTAAAGACACTTCTTCACCAGAAATTAAAAAGTTATACGATGATGTTGAAACAAATCTCCCAAAAAAAAGTCTCATAGTTGTTGATTCTGTTGAAGGAATTACATCTAAATACGGTATATCTGAACAGAATTTTGTTTACATGTTACAAAAGGATATTGTAGAGGGTGCTAATGCAAGCATTATATTCATTTCAGAGAAAGAAAATCTTGGACCGGAGGATTATGTGGTGGATGGTGTCATTTATCAGAGGCATAACATAGATGAAGGCAAAAGGATAAGGATAATCACCTTAAATAAGCTCAGAGGTATTGAAATTGGACAGTCTAGTTTTGCTTACACTCTTGAAAATGGAAGATTTAGAGTATTTTATCCTGAAAATTATTATTATGAGAATATGAAGTTTGTTGAATCAAAAAATGTTGGTAATAGGTACAAAACTGGTATAGAGGATTTTGATGGTCTTCTTGGTGGGGGTCTCTATCCAGGTTCATTTTTCACCTTAGAAATAGATAAGGAAATTTCCCAGGATGAATTAAAATTATTTTTGAGGCCGATTGGTCTTAATTTCCTTTTAAATAATATTGGAATATTGATGATTCCTCCAGGAGGCTGGTCGGTGGAAAAACTTAAGCAGGATCTTACTAGATTTATACCTTTAGAATTATTTGAAGAAAAGTTGAGATATATTGATTATTTAACTCAGGAATCAAAATCTAAATATCTCGTTGCAGCAGGTGGTACAGATTATGATGCTATAAATCAAAGATTATTCAGAGCCATGCTGGATCTTACAGGAATAGAAAATAAACCTATTTTACATTTTATAGGAATGGATACGCTTGAATATGTTAAGGGAACAGAATCTGCTATAAAAGAGATTTTTAACATGTCACAGGCAATAAAATCTTCAAATGATGTTGGAATTTCAGCAGTTAGGACAGGGCAAATCTTAAAGGATGAAATAATAAACATTTCAGATTATTACGTTAAATTAGTTTCAATAAACAATGTACCTTTTATTTATGGAATTAAGCCAAGAACGATATACTATGCTCTTGAAGTTGATCTTCAAAAAGGATTTCCAAATATTAAACTTTCACCAATGGTATAAAAAAATTATTGTGGATGCTCATACTGAGCCCACCAATCATCCACCATTTTTTGTATTTCCTTTATTTTCTCTGGCTCTGAGAATAGATGTCTAAACCTTCCCTGAGGCTTAAGATATTCTTCAACAGGTTTTCTTTGTTTAGGCATATAGGTAATTTTCCTATGCCCAAAATCACCATTTTCTATTTCCCATAATGGAAATATTCCCGTTTCAGTTGCCAATCTCATAATTTCTATTGTTTTGCTAGGATCGTGCCTCCATCCCGTTGTGCAGCTCGATATTGTATGGATGAATTTAGGTCCTTTAATGCTCAGTGCCTTCTGTACTTTTGCTTTGAAGTCAGGTAGAAATGCAGGATTTGCTGTGGCAACATAGGGTATCTTATGTGCAGCCATTATATCTGCAATTGGTTTTTTAAACTCTTCTTTTCCTAAAGGTTTTGATGGTCCAACTTGAGATGTTGTTGTCCAGGCCCCAAAAGGTGTTGATGATGATCTCTGAATACCTGTGTTCATATACGCTTCATTATCGTATAGGACATATAGAACATCATGGCCCCTTTCAGCCATACCACTTAAGCTCTGTATACCTATATCGGATGTACCTCCATCTCCTCCAAATACAATTATATTTGTCCCTTCCTTCTTACCCATGGCCTTCAATGCAGCTTCTATGCCACTTGCTGTAGCAGAAGCATTTTCAAATGCCACATGTATCCAGGGTAATCTCCAGGCAGAGTGTGGATAGGGCGTAGAGAAAACCTCAAGGCATCCTGTAGCATTTACTACTATTGTATTAGGCCCTGCCAGTTTTAATACCCATTTAACTATAATAGGGGCAGCACAACCGGCGCAAGCCCTGTGACCAGGAGCAAAGAATTCCATATCTTCATAGTTCATAAGGATCCCTCCACTTCTTTAACAGATTCTTCATCAACATCTATCCATTGAACTTCCTCAAATTTACCTCTCATCGCTTTCTTAGATCTTTTGTATATTTCCTCATAATTTTCTACCCTTATATCTCTTCCTCCAAGACCTAGTATGAAATCTATGATCTTAGGTCTATTTTTAACATTGGTGAATGAGGCAGCAACCTCTGTAAATATTGCTCCTGCAAAACCAGGAGAAATATTTCTATCAACAACTGCTATGACCTTTGCATTTTTTGTAATCTCTATTATTTCATCCTTAGGGAATGGCCTGAAAACTGTTATTTTTACAAGACCTACTTTTTCACCTTCCTCTCTTAATTTTCTGACAGTTTCCCTCGCTGTTCCAGTCATAGATCCCATAGTAATGAATAATATATCTGCATCCTCAACCTGGAATCCAGATACCTTTGAATAACCTCTACCAAATATTTTATTAAATTGCTCGAAAGCATCATCTATTACCTTTTTAGCATGTTCCATCGCTATATACTGTGAATATCTGAACTCCATATAATGCTCAGGAAATACGAATGCACCAAATGTAGCAGGTTTGCTAGGATCCAAAACAGGGTAGTTAATTTCCTTTTCACCAAGAAACGCATCTACATCCTTTTGTTCAGGAACATTAACAGGTTCCATAGTATGTGTAAGAACAAATGCATCCATGCCCATTAATGCGGGTAATAACACATTCTCATTTTCTGAAACCTTAAAAGCTATAATAGTCAAATCAAGGGCTTCTTGATTAGTTTCAGCATAGAAATGTATCCATCCAGAATCCCTTACCATCATTGTGTCCTGCTGATCTGCCCAGATATTAACGGGCGCTGCTAGTGCTCTGTTACCTATAGCCATAACAATGGGCAATCTCATACCACTTGCTATGTAAAGAATCTCATTCATGAAAGCCAAACCCTGGCTTGCTGTGGCAGTCATTGTTCTTACACCAGTTGCTGCAGCGCCAATAGCAGCTGATAGTGCTGAATGTTCACTTTCAACAGGAAGGAATTCTGCATCCATTTCTCCATTTGCAATTAACTCTGAAACTTTTTCAGGAAAAACTGTTGAAGGTGTGATCGGATATGCTGGAACTACCTTAACCCTAGCAAGCTTCGCAGCATATGCTGTACTTTCATTTCCCTTTAACATCATCATTGGCATTTTACTTCTCCTCCCTCACAAAGTCTATTGCTTTTGTTGGACATTCATTTACACATATGCCACATCCCTTGCAATATTGATAGTTTATTACGGGCACAGGCATTTTTATCAATTTTTGATTAGCTACAGGATATTCCTCTCCAGGTTTTTTCTCAATAGCCGGTTCTGGACAATAGTTCCAGCATATCATGCATCTAATACATTTTTCATATCTAATTTCAGGTCTGAATGTTCTCCATGAACCTGTTTCTTCCAATGCTGTGCTTCCAGGTTCGCTAATTACAACACCCTTAGTAATTTTCATTTTTATCACCAACCCAATATTGTTCTATTATAAGATTCATAAGCCGCTTTAGCATTATCTTCTGCCCTTGATGGGGCACTTGATTTTATGGCCTCAAGAACACTTTCTATTTTTACATTTCCAACAGCCTTAGCATATGCACCCAATATGGCTGTATTTACTATTGGTGCAGATTTTGATCCTAGGCCGAAACCAACAGCTACTTCTGTTGCATCCACTACAGCTATCTTATAATCCTTAAAATTGAAGTCTTGAGGCTTTTTTTGTGTATTCAATATTAAATATCCACCCTTTTTGAGACCCTTTAAAACATCTATTTTACTCATCAATGAAGTGTCAAGAACCACAACCGCATCTGGGTTATATATATACATTTTAATATCAATTTTTTTGTTATCTATTCTAGTATATGCCTCAACAGGTGCACCTCTTCTTTCAACACCAAAGAATGGAAAAGACTGAACATCGTTACCTTCTAAAAATGCAGCAGTGGCCAGAATGTTAGCTGCAGTTACTGCTCCTTGTCCACCTCTACCATGAAACCTTATTTCAAACATAAAAGGTGAAATTACAATTAAGGAAATAAATGTTTTTAATCCATAAAAAGAAAATACTTTATTAATAGTTGTTATACAGTTATATATGAAGGACTATTTCACCATGGAGGATTTTGATTTAAAGGGAAAAAGGGTACTTCTCAGGCTTGATTTGAACTCTCCTATAAATACTGAAACAGGTGAAATAACAGATATTTCAAGATTCATAGCTCATCTGGATACACTAAAAAATTTAAGGGAATCAAAAGTTGTTATTCTTGCGCATCAATCCAGACCAGGAAAGAAAGATTTTACATCAACAAAAAAGCATGCTGAAATATTATCTAAATTGTTAAGAAAACCAGTGCTACATTTAGATGGTCTTTTTGAATCTTTCGTAATAGATAAAATAAAACAGATGAAGGATGGTGATATAATATTTCTTGAGAATACAAGATTTTATTCAGAGGATGTTGTTTTAGCAGAAGAACCTTTATCAGTGCAGAAAAGATCCCATATAGTTAAGAAATTGGCACCATTGTTTGATTATTTTATAAACGATGCATTTGCTGCTGTACACAGACCACAAACAACACTCGTAGGCTTTTCTGAAGAAATGCCAAATTTGGCAGGCATTCTAATGGATAGGGAAATATCTATGCTATCAAAATTCCTTGTAGATGATTCAAGGCCTAAAATTGCTGTTCTTGCTGGTGCTAAGGTTGATGATTCATTAAAAGTGGCCAAAAATTTTTTGGACAAAAATATTGTTGATAAAATCATTACAGGCGGATTGGTTGCCAATTTGTTCCTTCTGGCAAAGAACATTGACTTAGGTGTAACAAATGTTGAATTTCTTAACAGGGAGCTCGGGGATATAAAACCTTTATTAGAAATATGTAATTACCTCCTTAGTAAGTATGAAGATAAGATTGAATTACCTTTGGATCTGGCAATAAATAAAAATGACAAGAGAGAAGAGATTTCAATAGATAATTTACCTATAGAACATTCAATTATGGATATTGGATTTAATACAATAGAAAAATACAAAGGAATTTTAAACGGAGCAAAAGCAGTAATACTTAACGGTCCAATGGGTGTTTATGAAATTGAGGATTTTGCATTGGGAACTATTGAAATATTTTCAGCCATAGCAGATCTAAATGCATTTAAGGTAGCAGGTGGCGGTCATACAATATCTGCAATTGCCAGAATGGATCTTAATAAAAAATTTACCCATGTGAGTGTTGGCGGGGGAGCATTGATAAACTTTTTATCCGGTGAGCCTATGCCTGTAATAGACGCTTTAAAAATTTCAAAGAAAAAATTCACGGAGGTAAAATTATGAAGATATACAAAGTATTGGGTTCAATAAAAAGGAACAATAAGTGGGAAAGTATAGGAAAAGAGATAGCTGCAAAAAGTAAGGAAGATGCAATAGATGAATTTTATGCTCTTCTTGGTAGTACATACGGAAAAAAGAGAAGGGAAATTAAGATTGAAGATGCTTATTCAATTCCATTAAAGGAAGCTATGGATCCAAGGGCTAGAGTCAAAGTAAGAAAGCATGGTGAAGATCATGGAGAATGAAAATGCTCTGGAAAATCTTCTAGCAACAGCAGATGTTTTAAAAAAGCATATTGAAAATTTAAATTTACAAATTCAATTTTTAAGGGAGCAGAAAGAGGAGCATTATAATGCAAAATTGACACTGGAAAATTATTTAAAACTAGAAAATGAGGAAATATTGATGGATATTGGCGCAAATACTTTTGTTTACTGTAAGGTAAGTGATAAGAAAAGGGCCATGATATCTATAGGCTCAAATATAATATTGGAACATGATATACCTAAGGCAATTCAAACATTAGAATCTAGAATCAAGGATCTTGAAGAAGCAGAAAAAAAATTTATTCAGGAAGCAGATAAGGCCCAGGCTCAATATGCTGCAATAGAGAAAAGAGTAGAAGAAATATATAATTCATACAAGGGAAAGGGAAATGTTCAACCGCCTTAAAGAAAAATTCTCCATATTTAAGAAAAAAGTTTCTGATGAAATAAAGGAAGAAGGTTTAATCGAAGGTTTTGGAAAAAAATTAAATGAAAAAAGATTGAATGAAATTTTAGATGAATTTGAAATTTCTCTTCTTGAAAATGATGTTGCATATGATGTTGCAGAGGAAATAAGAAATAAAATAAAGGAAAATATTTTAGGTAAAAAAATAAAATGGGGTCAGGATATAGATAAAGTGGTTGAAGATATATTTAAAAAAACAATATATGATATTCTTAACATTGAATCAAAAGATCTTATTGCCATTGTAAATGAATCTGAAAAACCCTATGTGATAATGTTTCTAGGAATTAATGGAACAGGAAAGACCACAACAATAGCTAAAATAGCTAATCTATTTATTAAAAATAATTATTCAGTTGTAATTGCTGCAAGTGATACATTTAGAGCAGGTGCGATAGATCAGCTAGAGTACCATGCCAATAATCTTCAAATTACATTAATAAAGCATCAGCCAGGGAGTGATCCTGCAAGTGTAGCATTCGATGCTATTTCCCATGCTAAGGCAAGGGGTAAGCATGTTGTACTTATAGATACCGCTGGTAGAATGCAAACAAATAAAAATCTTATGGAAGAAATGAAAAAAATAAAAAGAGTGGCTAAACCAAACCTTGTCATTTTTGTGGGTGATTCACTCGCAGGTAATGATATAATTTCCCAGGCTATTACATTCGACAAAGAAGTTGGATTTGATGCAGTAATTCTTTGTAAAGTAGATGCAGATGCAAAAGGTGGATCTGCAATAAGCATTGCCCATGTATTAAAAAAGCCAATTATCTATTTAGGTACAGGCCAGGGTTATGATGATCTTGTTAAATTTACCCCAGAATTCATAATTGAAAAATTATTCTCTAAAGATAATGGATCTTGAATCTTTTTCTGAATGAAATTACCTCTTCTGAAACATTTTTCTTTAAACTCTGAATAATAAGATCTGCAAGTTTATTAATATCCTTTTTACCGAAACCAAGCCTAGATATTTCATTTGTACCCATTCTACCAACACAATCAATTATTAATCTTGATCTTTCCAATTTTTTACAGACTTCTGGATTTTTTATAAATATTTGGTGAGAATTTGTATATTTTCCATTGAAGGATTTAATTCCAAAGTTCATTTCATCAAGTACCCTAGCTAAAGTTTCAGAATTTTCTATTACCTTTTTTGAATAATTTTCAGCATGTCTTTTCATTTCTTCCATAGCTTGAGCTAAAGCTGCTACCCTGTTTAGATGATAATTGTCCATAGTTCTCCATACAATATTTTTCTCTATATTTGAGAAAATTTCATCATTGTTTGTAAGCAATATACCTCCCTGTGGTCCAAAGAAACTCTTATGCGTGGAACCAAAAACAAGATCAGTGCGATCAAAAATATCACTCTGAAAATTTTTGCCTGCAACGAGGCCCATAACATGGGAAGCATCGTATATTAATGTAAATGAAAATTTTTCTGAAATTTCATTTATTAATTTTAAATTGTATGGAAAAAGAATATAGCTTGCCCCTAGTATAACAGTATTTGGCCTAAATTTTTTTACACTCTCTTCAAATTTTTCATAATCTATGTTCCAGTTCTTTTGATCAAATGGAATCTTTGCATAATTTAAAGAAAGGATATCTGGTAGGTAATTTGATGAATATCCATCATATCCACCAAATTCTGGATCGATGGCCATTATTTTACCATTCTTTTTAGTTGTAGATAACAATGCTATCATGGCCGAGATATGACCTGATAGAGGTCTAATTTCAGCATATTTCGTATTAAAAATAAATTTTGCAATTTTTTCTCCATATTCAAGAATTGAATCGAAATATTTGGTACCGCCATAGGCATTTTTAACTTTTATACCATGAACTTCAGAATTCATGGAAAGTGAATACCTAGATGCAAGATCAGATCCAAGAATAATCTTTACCTTATCACTTAATATATTTTCACTAGGTAACAAATTAATTGAGTTATCCCTATAAATGTTATGCTTTTCAACTAAATTAATAATTTTATTTTTCATAAAGAAGAAAATTTGTCTTCTAGTTCAGAATTTAAATGATCAAGAAGTTCCTCTATATTATCACTCTCTATAGTCGATACATCACCATCTGGCATGGTTATTCTAGCGATAAATGTATCCCCATCCCTTACAATTTCAACATCAAAAATCTTTTTCATTGCTTTTCACCCTTTAAAAAATATTTTTAAGGGGTATTTCCCCTTACTTTTTAAGTAAAATTTCTATTGATGATACGTTGCTCTCCCTATCCTCGCTCTTTATTTTCTCTGTTCCAAGGGTGACAACATAGTTTAGATCGTTCAAAAACCTGTTTCTGACAATCTCTGAAATATCCACTGCTTTGTTTATGGATTTTCCCCTTGCTTTTATTACCACACTTTTTGCACCATTGTTAAACTGTGTTACCACAGCCAATACATAGTTCATTGTTGGCTTTTTTCCAACATACACAACGTTTTCATCGTTTTTTGCATTGTTTTCTGGCATATATAAGACCTCCTTTTTGTTATGTAAAATCAACAATAAAATCATTATACTTATAGTTTTTGGTATCTTCAATTTTTTTAAATGAATCATTCAGAAAAATTTAAAATAAGAATAAATAATGTTGAATTTGTACTAAATGGTAACTTTAATATTATGTGTTGATAGGGATGATGATATAGGTAGGAAAACAGGAGAAAAGGGTCCTATTATAGGAAGAGATGAAAATATAAGAGTAGCAAATCTTCTAGCTTTAGCAGATCCAGAGGATTCTGATACAAATGCAATTTTTGGGGCAGTTTCTACATACGATTCTCTTAAAAAGGACGGCAAAAATGTAGAAGTAGCAACAATTACTGGCAATGAGTCTGTAGGAATAAAGAGTGATGAAATACTAAGAAATCAGTTCTTAGAAATAATAAAAAAATTGGACGTTGAAAATGTCATCCTTGTAAGTGATGGAGAGGAGGATGAATTCATTTTGCCATTGATTACATCCATAGTTCCAGTTATTCATGTTAAAAGAATTATTGTTAAACAGAGCAGAGGTCTTGAATCAACATATTATATCCTTGTTAAAGCACTAAAGGATAAAGAAACAGTAAGAAAAATACTTTTACCAATATCATTAATTTTATTGGCATTCAGTTTTTCAGTTTTTGGTTTAATAATAATAGATCATTATTATCCAAGGTTGAATTTTCTTGATCCTGGAACTTTTGGCATATCTGTAGTATTTCTTACTTTAGGATTTTATTTCCTTTTTAAAAGTTTCAAGGTCGGGACTAGGATTAAAGAATCCTATCTCAGATTCAGAAAAGCATTTGCTGAGGCAAAAATATCTATTACATCAGATGCTTTGGCAATATTGATTGCAATTTTCGGTATACTTTCTGCTTACGATTCAACAACATATCTGTCTCCCATATACGAAAAGGTAGCACTATTTTTTCAGAACCTTATTTTTTGGGTAATTTTAGGTATAGTTGTAAGAGAAAGTGGTGTATTCTTCGATCTCTGGTTCCATAAAAAAACATATTCAAAAGGTTTTTGGACAGGCATTTTGCTTGTAATAGGTTTAGGCATTATATTTTACGGTGCTATTATGTATATCAGAATACTGCTTGGATTCATTCAGGGTATTTATACTGAATCAAGCATTATAATTATTTTATTGGGTATATTTCTTTCAATATTTGCATCAATCATAAGAAGGATATTCTTCCCGGAGGAAGAGAGTAATGAACTACAATGAATGGAAACCATATTACAAGAAAATATTGGAAGATTTTCATTTTAGTGAATCTATGGACAGAAAATCCGCACTTTTGCTTTCATCAATTATTGATAAAAATTTTGTAAAGGAGCATGAGATTGAGGAATTAATAAAAGGAAAAGAGGTATTGATCATTGGTGATTCACCATATTTTTCATTAGATAGGAAAATGGTCAATGGTAGATTAGTGATAAGCGCTGATGATGCTACAAGACATCTTCTAAATTATGATCTTTTTCCAGATATACTTATTACGGATCTTGATGCAAGTGAAGAAATCCTCATAAAAGCATCGAATTTTGGATCAATTATTGGTGTTCATGCACACGGAGATAATATGGAGAAATTAAAAATAGTAGAAAAATTTTCAAACAGGTTTGGAACTACCCAGGCAGAACCTTTATGGAATGTATATAATTTTGGAGGTTTTACAGATGGGGATAGGGCAGTGTTTTTATCACATCATTGGGGTGCTAAAAAAATAATACTTGCAGGTTTTAATTTCCAAGATCCGAATAATCAGAAAGGAAAAGATTTTGAAAGGAAATTAAAAAAATTAAGTTACAGTAAGATTTTAATTAATACTTTAATAAATAAATACAACGCTAATATCGTAATACTATAAAATATAAATATATTGATTCTTTATATTTCTTTATGTTCGATGATGTTCTAAAACCAGATTATGAAAATAGTATATACAATTTAGCTTCATCAATATCTGAAATACTTGGAGTAAAAAAAGGAAAGCCTTTAAAAAATTTTGAAATTAATGAGAAATTAGTTTTCGTACTTGTAGATGCTTTAGGGGAAAATATTTTTCAAAAGTTGGGTATAAATATGGAACATGAAACAATTACATCTGTTTTTCCATCTACAACATGCACAGCCTTAACCACACTTGTCACAGCTGATAAGCCTGCAAATCATGGAATAATTGGTTATATAGGCTATGATAAAATTTCAGGAAAATTAATTAATCTTCTTGATTTTAAAAAAGAATATTCAAATAAAAATGAAAAAGAAAGTATAAATAGAATTTTTCTGAATGTAACAACTATCACATCAGTAAATGATAAAAAAATTGGGATGGTACTTCCATTTTTCTCTTTAAATGCACCTCTTGTTGAATTTCTAGCAAAAAATTCCGAAATTTATCCATATATCAATATCTGGGATGGTATATTGAATGTATACAATCTTTACCAGAAGAAATATGATTTCATTTTTTACTATATACCTTATGTTGATATGATTTCCCACATATATGGGCCCTATTCAGAGGCAACAATATTGACTGCAAGAGAGACTCTAGATATAATTATAAAATACCTAAAGAAAATTGATTATGACGTTATCATATCTGCAGATCACGGTCAGATTAACATTTCGGAAGTAAAAATGTTGAATAGCACGCTAATTGATAGGTCAATAACACCTGTGCGTGGTGATACAAGGATGCATATTTTCAACTTTAAAAATAATTTAAAATTTGAAGATGAAAATTATGCTATATATGAATATGAAAAAATTAAAGATCTATTTGGTGGGGATGGCGTAATAGATAAGGATATCAGTGTTGGAATAGCATTAAATAAAAATATTTATTTAACTGAAATAACAAAAGATGAAAATATTAATTACCAAGGATCACATTCATCAATTTTAAGAGAGGAAATGGAAGTTCCATTGATCAATATGAGAAAAGTTAATATTTAAATTTTATTTGTATTAAATTATGAAAGAAGGACAGACATGCGATGTAAATGGTTGTGAAAAAGAAGCTGTTAAATCAGTACCTAGGGAAAAAGCCCAGGCTATGTTTTCTTTGAAAGGCAATTCAAGAAATGTTCATCTATGCAGAGATCATTATAAGGAATATAAGAAAAAAACAAAAAAGGATAGGGAGATTGACAGGATTGGATGGGTATAATAAATGCTTAGCATATCAGATTTTTTGCATGTTTTCGTGCCAATGTTTGTTGTAATAGATCCATTTGCATCTCTTGCATTATTTTTCTCTTTAACTTCACATATGAACCCAGAAAATGTAAAAAAGACAATCAATGAAAGTGTAATTTATGGTTTTGTAATTTTAATATTTTTCACATTTGCTGGAATTTATGTGCTTGAATTTTTTGGAATTTCCATCCAAGCATTAGAAATAGCAGGCGGTCTTCTAATGCTTTTTGTTGGGATAGAAATGGTAAGGGAAGGAGATAAGCCAAGGTCAACAAAAAAAGGTGAGCAGGTGGAGGAAGAAATAGGTGATGTTGGCATTGTTCCACTTGCTACTCCTATGCTTGCAGGTCCTGGCGCAATATCTTTGGTAATAATTTTAATGGAAACATACTCATGGGTTCTTGTAGTTATTTCTCTTGTGATTGTTTTTGCAATAGTATATCTATTCTTTTTATTTTCATCAAAGTTGTTCAATATTATAGGCTTAAAAGGTTCCAGGGCTTTCACAAGAATTTTAGGTCTTCTTGTAGCAGCATTTGCAATTCAATACATTCTCAATGGTACTGGGGGTTGGATAATACACATTCTGTGATTTTTATGAATTTTGTTGAACATCCACTTATTAAAGAAAATACGCTTGAAGCAAGGGCTTATCAGATAGAAATAGCCAAAAAAATATTGATTGAGAGGAAGAATACACTTGTAGTTTTACCCACAGGAGTTGGAAAAACAGAAATTGCAATAATTATTATAGCTGAAATATTGCACCAAAATGGACCCAAAATTTTGTTCCTTGCACCAACAAGGCCTCTTGTAACACAGCACAGGGACAGGCTTTCTAAATATATAAAAGAAGAAAAGATTGTTGCGCTTACAGGAACTATCACTCCAGAAGAAAGAAAAGATCTCTGGAAAGAAAATAATATTATCGTAAGCACACCACAGGTAATACAGAATGATATTCTATCAGGTGCAATTGATCCTGATGAAGTAAAATTATTAATTATAGATGAAGCCCATAGATCAGTGGGAAAATATGCATATACATTCGTTACTGAAAAATGTAGCAAATCATTGATTGTAGGTTTAACAGCCTCTCCAGGATCAAAAATGGAAAGAATTCAAGAAATCATGAACCATTTGAACATAAAGCATGTTGAAATAAGAACTGAAATAGATGAGGATGTTAGGCCCTATATACATGGTATAAAAATTGAAAATATTATGATAAATTTCCCTGATGAGTATGAACCATTAAGGGAAAAATTAATTGAAATAATCAACGCCTTAAGGGATAATCTTAAAGAAAAGTATCCTGAAATAAATATACCTCAAAAAATTTCAAAAAAAAGGATTCTTGATATCCAGAAAGAATTATCTGTACAAATAAATCAAGGTAATAAGAGCCTATATGAGGCTTTATCAATACTTGCAATGATTTTAAAAATGATAATAGCATTAGAATATTTAGAAACGCAGGGATTAAGCACTTGCCATGAATATTTGGAACAATTAGTTTCTCAGGCTAGATCAAAAGAAGCAAAGAGAACAGACATTAGGCTTAATAAATTAAGAGGTTTCCAGGAAGCAGTCATAATAGCAAGAGAATTGATAAAGTTCGATATAAAAAGCCCTAAGATAGAAATGATAGAAAAGTTAGTGGAAGAACAGCTTTCAAAAAATGATAGATCTAAAATAATAATATTTACAAATTATAGAAACATAAATCTTGAAATTTATGAGCATTTGATAAAAATAAAGAATGCTAGGCCTTCAAGGTTTCTAGGCCAAAGTAGTAGGGGAAATGATAAAGGTATGTCACAGGAAGAACAGGAGCAGATTCTTAAAAAATTTAGAAATGGTGAAATAAATGTTCTAATAAGTACGCAGATAGGGGAGGAGGGATTAGATATTCCAGAAACGGATCTTGTAATTTTTCACGAACCTGTAAGTTCAGAAATAAGAAATATACAGAGAAGAGGTAGAACTGGAAGGGCAAGGCCAGGTAGAGTAGTCGTTTTAGTTTATAAAAATACACTTGATGAAATACTCTTTTTTGCAGGATTAAAAAAAGAAAAAAAGATGAAGGAGAGAATGAGCAAATTAACGGAAAATAAGAAACAGAAGAAAAAGGGGCAGGTTACATTATTTGACTTTTAAATTCACATCTGTTTTTATAGGCTTGAATTTTTCTCTTGCATTCTTTAATTTTATTTCAAGCGTCCTTACTCTGTTTCCATCTATGATAATTCTTTCACCATCTTCAGCATAATTATTCTCAACTAGTTTAACTTTAATTATTTTTTCAAGATCACTATCATATTTCATATCCAGTGACTTATCAAATTTTCTTAAAGCTTCAGCTATTCTGTGCGAAGTTGTAATTAAAATATCATCATCTGTGGATGATATGCACAATCCCATAATAAGGTTAATAAGATTGTCATTAGGTTCAAAATTTAAAAAATCATCCATCATGAAGCAGTGATCACAATTTTCCCTATTTTCCTCGTTTATGGAAATATCTGCTTCACATTCAATCCCGACAGTAAAATATGATTTATTTAGTGGATTAAATGAATCAATTGAATAAGGTACGCATATTAAAATCAATGGTTTCAAGCTCTTTATTCTAACAATTGTTTTTAATCCTAGCAATTTTTTAATTATCCTTATATCTTTCTCATTGCCAGATACCATATTCCAAAGATCATTTATTAAAATCTCTTCTCCCTTGAATTTAATAATTTTTTCCAATGAAAGTTTTTCAACAATTTCCCTGATAAATGCAAAATCATCATTATAGATGTTTTTTAAATCATCAGGGAATTTACTTCTCAAACTTATTACATTGTTAATATTCTTAGACATGTGCAAATTATCTAAAAGTATTAAATCGAGAAACAAAGATATTGATTCTTCGAAAATATCTAAAACAGGTGAAATTGTATTATCATAAGAAACATAAGATTTGGATTTTTCAATGATTAATGATTCATTACCTTTTTCCTTAGGAATGTTTGAATCTATTTTACATATCTCTGAAATAAAAGCGTTTTTAAAAAATGCAATTCCAGGAACGAGGTTCATGAGTTCATGTTTTTCAATAGAAAATTTTTCAGAAAAATCCCTTGCATCAGATGGTGATAGGTGAAAAAGTATAAAATTTTTAGCATTTGCCATAATACTTTCCCTTACGTTTTCAGGTATTGTTGATAGGTGCGTTGTGGCCATAAACAAATTTAATTTTTCTTTTCTCCCTAGAATTAGCATATCTTCAAATGATGAATTTATATAATCTTGAAATTCATCACAGAATAGAAATATGCTTTCTTTTTTGTATCTTTCCTGTATTGATATCCATAGCATGGATATGAATGAAGATAGTATAAATGTAGATACTCTTTCTCCCACTTTGCCTCTTTCGCCATCCACAACAATGATCATATTTTTATCAATAGCATCTGATACATTGAATCTTGGATATTTATTACATATCATTGTTCTAAGTACCTGGTTTGTTTTAAGAAATGATATTGTTCTTCTTGTGCTAGATACTTCATCATTTGAAAAGTTATCAAGATCATCAAGAAATTCCCTGAATTCATAATCTTTTGAAATATTTTTTAAGTGTTTTCTTACAGAGGGCTTAGTAATAATATAAGATATATCAAGAAGTGTGGAACCTTTTATGTTAACTAAACCAGAAATGCTATTTCTTATTATTTCTTCTATTTTAGAACCTACTAAGCCTCCTTGAATGCCAGTTTCAGCTTCAGTTACATTTTTAAGAACCTGTATTGTATCTTCTGCTATTCTTGAAACAGCAAGTCCCCTATTTTTTCCATCAGGTACATTCAAAATATTCATTGAAACTGGTGTTTCTACTGGATTTATATATATCACCCTTTTAAGGAAATTCCTGTCCAATCTTTTTATAAAATCCTTGGCAGTATCACCAGTGGGATCTATCAAGATTACAGGTTTGTTTTCATTAATAATATTTAAAATTATAGAAAGCATAAGAGAGCTTTTCCCAGATCCAGTTTCTCCTAGTATAAAAGTACCTTGACCGTTGTTATCATAAATTTTCAAATAATGATCTCTCCCTGATAATATCCCCTTACCTATTTTTACTGATGTTAATTCAATATCTTTCTTAAACTGATTAACAAATCTTGTAGAAATTCCTGACATCTCTAAAATTTTGCCTGGGAAGGGAATGAATAGAATCGCTATTTCGTCTATTATCATGCCATAATTCTTAAAATTAAGGAAATTAGATTTTTTCTTTTTAAAATTCAAAGAACTTTTCTGGTTAGACCAAAAGTTTGAAATTAAATAGTTAAAATTTTTATCATATTCATCTATATAAAAAATTTTTATATTGAATTTAAAAGCATTTCCATCGTAAGGTATTTTCAACGAGAGTATTGCAGGTATTAATTCAATCAATACCATTATTTTTGAATGCTCCAACCTTGATTTATAGCTCAATATATATTCAAAAAAATCAACCTTTGAATTCTCCTGGCCTAGAAAAAATTTTTTCTTTGTCTGGTAGGATGAAAAAAAATAGGTTTCATTATTAAATTCTATATATTCTTCTTTCAAATTATCATTTGATATATTTCTGTAAACAGTCTTAAGGATCTTCGGCTCTGGCATTGAAAAGTAAATTGAAGATCCATTGTTATCAATAACGAGTAAAATTTTTAATTTATAACCCAACCTGTGAATCAAATTCAAGAATTTTAACGATAGATCCCTATGCAAATTTATGTCTGTGCTATCGTCAATAGGAATATACAGCCTATAAAATTTTTCAACTTTTTTATTTCTTACCCCCAATTTCAATTTTAGACCCCCTTACCTCCCTTATTATATCTTTTAGCCTTTCTCCATAATCAGAAAATCTTTCAACAAGAGTGCCAGTAACAATTATGCTCGCTCCAGCATCAAGTATCCTCTTTGCCTTTATATGATCTGTAATGCCCCCTCCAACAATGATGGGTATATTTACCTCTTTTTTTACTGCATTAATCATTTCTTCGCTTACAGGCTCCGGAGATCCTGATCCGGCTTCAAAATATATTAATTTCATGCCAAAAAATTCAGCAGCTAATGCATAACCAATTGCCTTAGTAATCTCATTTCTTTTTAAAAGAATGGCTTTTCCCACTCTACCCACGGTCATGCCAGGCTCAACAACAACATAACCCATAGGGATTGGCTCAAGACCCAATCTCTTTATTAATGGTGCAGCTTTCATCTGGCTCTCTATTAAAAAAGTCCTGTCACTTGAATTGAGCATACTCATAAAATATATTGCATCAGCATATTTTGATATACTCTGTATACCATTTGGAAATATTATAATTGGAATTTTAGTTACTTTTTTTATATTAACGATTGTTTCATCCATTATTTCTTGAGTAATGTTAGTGGAACCACCAATCATTATAGCATCAGTACCTAATTTTTCAATATATTCAGCTATTTCAGCAGATTTTTCAGGCGTCTGTTTTGCAGGATCCAACAAAGTCATATGCATTTTTCCATTTTTCAACTTTTCAAAAATATAATTTAAAACATTCATTTTGAAATTCCCCCAATTATGTATGATATAAGTCCAAGGATCATTGCATATTTTGCAGCATTCTGACCTTTATGCGGTGATTTAAACTGTATTATAGCTGCATATATAAATATTATATCAGCTACGGCTACAGCAATTATGTAATATAAACCAAAATAATGGAAAACATATGGTATGGATGAAATTAAAATTCCAATTAGATAGAATATTGAAGCAATCAAAAGTGCATTTCCTTTTCCTATTTTCTTTGGAAGAGTTTTTCTGTTAAAATCTCCTGCCATGTCCTCAACATCCTTCGTTATTTCCCTTCCCAATGTGGCAAAAAAGGCCATTGAACCCAATATTAAAGGAAGTTCATATTTATTGAATATTGATCCTGTAAATATAAACAGCATTAAAAGTAAAAAACTTATTGTAATGTTACCGTAAATGCCAATGTTTTTAGTTTTTGATTCATAAATATATAGAAGAAAAATAGCCAATATATCAATTAAGAATGGAACCAAACCGATGAAAATTGCAACAAAAAGAGATATTGAAAATAAAACACCTGCATATATAAGTGCCTTTGATGGGGATATTTTTCCAGATGGAATAGGTCTTTCCGGATGGTTTATGATGTCCACTTCCCTGTCAAAATAATCATTTAATACATTTCCTCCAGCTGTTGTTAAAAATGTAACAATAAAACCTAAAACAACTAAAATATTCAATAAAGATCTCCCTAGGGATAATGTAACTATTAAAACGCTTACTCCTGACATAACTGCATTCAAAGGTCTTATTATCTGGAACCATTCCTTCATTTTCTATCCCTATGGCAATGGATAACATTAATATTTCGATTTTTTAATAACTAGAAATTTTACCTGAAGGTGTTCTATAATTTCTACCCAAATCTTTCATTAATATTAAATCATCTTTATTGAAAACGGGTCCATCAGCACATACCCTGAAGCCATTGATGGCACAAGAATCGCATAATCCTATCCCACACTTCATGTATCTTTCTAGGCTTGCCTGCATTTCTTTATTACCAACCTGGTCAACAATTACCCTTATCATTTTTTCCGGGCCACAGGCATAAACAGAATCAAAATTGTACAATTTTAGTGAATCCGTAGCCAAGCCTTTTATTCCTAAAGAACCATCTTCTGTAAATATTGTAAATACGGAAGATTTATTTTTTAATCTATCAATAAAAAATAAATCATCTTTTGTTTTAGCCCCGATTACAACAATTTTTTCCTTAAAATTTGAATCTTCAATAAATGGAGCAAGGGAGGCAACTCCTGTACCGCCAGCTATGAATAATGCTTTTTCTCCCTTTTCTGTGTAGAATTTTCCGTATGGTCCTCTGTAAAATAATCTTTCACCCACTTCAAGGGATGAAAGCGCCTTGGTACCTTCTCCTATTACCTTGAATGTAAATCCCTTGGCATTTCCAATGTATGAAAAACTCATGGGGAATTCATCAACTCCGGGAATCCAGATCATTGCAAACTGTCCAGGTTTTACTTTAATATCATCCCTAAAAATTATAGAATAAACATCCCTATTCTCTTTTATTTTTTCCTGAATATTTACCATGCGATACATTATTTCACCGCCAGGCCAGAAAATTCATCAATAGTATTGAAACCTTCTTTTTCCATATATTTTTCAATACCTTCGTTTATTTTTCTGAAAACTGAAAAACCGTAATAGTATATTGCAGTCCCAACCTGAACAGCTTTTGCACCAGCAAGTATGTATTCAACAGCATCCTTCCAATTGTTTATTCCACCAACACCAATTATGGGTATATCCATTTCCTTTCTTACATCATATACAGCTCTGAGACCGATTGGTTTTATTCCTGGGCCTGAATAACCACCCACATAATTTGAAAGTATAGGTCTTTTTGCATAAATATCAATGGATATGGCTTTTACAGTATTTATTAAAACGAGAGCATCTGCCTTTGATGCACTCATTGCTATTTCAACTATATTTGTAATATTTGGTGTTAATTTTGCAAAAATAGGGATGTTTACTTTTCTTTTTATTTCATTTATAATTTCTTCCACAAGTTCTGGATCCTGGCCTATTTCTGAACCAAAACCCTTAACATGGGGACAGGATAAATTTAATTCCACAGCATCTACACCATATTCTTCCATTTTTTTTGCTAATAATGTAAAGTCATCTTTATTACCAAAAATTGAACCTATAACAGGAATACCATTCTCTTTTACTTTTTTAATCTCATCCTTGAAATTATCTATTCCTGGGTTTGCTAGGCCTATGGCATTTATAATCCCTGTATCAATTTCTATAACAACTGGATTTTTGTATCCATTTCTCTCTTCCTTACCTATGGATTTTGTTACTACACCACCTGCTCCATTTTTAGCGGCTTTTACCATGGAATCACCCTGCTCATCCATGATTCCACTTGCTAATAGAACTGGATTTTTCAATTTAATTCCTGAAATTTCAACTGAAACCATGCTAAATGGATATTAAAGAAAATATTTAATAACTTTCCCAGAAAATTTAATAAACGAAGTCAATTATTAAAAAGTATGGACCCAACAGAAAGCATAAAAGGAATAAAGGGTAATTTGCTGTCAAATAAAAAAATTGTTTTTGCAATTACTGGATCTGTTTCAGCAGAGGAGGCAGTAAAAATTGCAAGGGAATTGATTAGATATGGTGCTGAAATTTATCCAGTAATGAGCGAGGATTCAAAAGAAATGATCACTTCTACTGCAATAGAATATGCAACTGGAAAAAAGCCCATAGAGAAAATTTCTGGATTAACTGAGCATGTAATTCTAGAAAAAGAATGCGATTTGCTTTTAATTGCGCCATGTTCAGCAAATACCCTATCAAAAATAGCTTGTGGTGCTGGTGATACATCAGTTACACTTTTTGCTCTCACATTTCTTGGTTCAAAACCTATAATTATTTCTCCAGCAATGAGCAAAACAATGTATAATAATCCGATCATTGAAGAAAATATCAATAAGTTAAGATCATTAGGGATAACAATAATCGAGCCAAAGATGGAAGAGGGTAAAGCTAAACTACCCAGCAATGATACAATTGTTGCAAATGTAATAAGGATTTTAAACAAAAAAATGAAGCGCAAAATCTTAATTATAGGTGGTTCTACTGAAGAACCAATTGATGATATTAGGGTAATCACGAATAGATCATCTGGAAAAACATCAATAGAGTTGGCAAAAGCTGCATTTTATTTAGGTAATGATGTTACATTATTTTTAGGTAGATCTGAAATAGAGCCACCAGAATATATTAAAACAAAAAGATTCAGAACTTTTGATGATCTTTTAAATATGATAGATGAAATGGTATCATATGATACAATTATTGTTCCTGCTGCCTTGTCAGACTTTAAATCAGAAAAGATGGAAGGAAAGATAAAAAGTGACTCATCCTTAAAAATACAATTGGAACCTTTACCCAAATTTCTTAAAATTTTAAGGGAAAAATATAAGAAAGATTTAATAGCATTTAAAGCAGAATTTGGTTATGAAAATTTAATAAATGAATCTAGAAAAATGATTGAAGAATATTCTTTAAAGTTCGTTGTTGCAAATGACATGCGTGATGTGAAAAGGGATGAAACAAAGATATTAATTGTCAGGAAAAACAGCATTATTGAATATGAGGGGAAAAAATCTGACATTGGATTAAAAATAATGCAATTTTATTTTAATCTCATTGAACATAATGAATGAATATTGCAGTCCCAAGCCATGTTATACCAAAAATTAGTAAAAGAACATTATTAACAATGGTTAATGAAATTACTATCATAGCCGCAGGTATGAAGTACATGAGCAATAGTCCGATATATGTAATAAGGTCCATAAAAATCTAAAAAATGGAAAAAATTTATCCGAATAATGCTCCAAGTCCAGCAATTGCCTCTTCTTCTTCCTTCTTTTCTTCTTTCTTTTCCTTTTTCTCTTCCTTCTTCTCTTCCTTTGGTTGCTCTGCTGGTGCCTGTGGTGCGGCAGCTGGTGCAAATGATGTTGCCTTTATGGCTTCATCAATGTTTACTCCTTCCAATGAGGATATAAGAGCTTTTATTCTTGCTTTATCTGGAGTTCCTCCAGCTGCTTTAATTATGTTTTCCACGTTCTCTTCTGTAATCTGCTGACCCATAGAATGAAGGATCAGTACACTATATACATATTCCATATTTTTTACCTCCTTTTACTTTTATATATTACCAATCTTATTTTTTATTGCCATCGCCTGCAAATTTGCTTTTGCAAGCAAATGCTTTATCGTATCAGGCGTGAAGTATTCTATATTTATGCCCAGTGAAAGTGCATCCATATATGCTTGGGCAATAAATATAGGTACTGTCTGTTTCGTGAAATATTTAATATTCAAAGATAAATTAAATGCATTCATAGCGGATGCTTTCAAATCGTTGAGTATCTTTTCTGGGTCTGTCTCTAATACATCTTTCTTGAAAATGAACTCATCTTCATAAAACGCCCTAATTTCAAGGCCTACTGGTATCGGCCTTATGTCTAGCTTTGCCAACATCTGTGCCAATTCTTTGTTAATTTTTTCGCCTTTTTTAACTACTAATGTGTCCTTTTTTATAACTACTTTACCTTTTTCTATCGCTGCAGGTATTCCTACTTTTTGCAGATCGCTTACAATTGGTCCTGGCTTAAAATCTGTTTCACCTGCGGGTACAATAATGTCATCAGGTGCCAATTCACCACCCTTCGGTACAGTGTTCGTTCTTGATTTTTCAACAATCTTTGCCAATTTAAATGGATCTTCATTACTCAGTATTAAGGCACTTTGATCACTAATGAAATTTGCGAGTTCCTTCAAATTTTTCTTTTTTGAATCTAAGTTCTTTAAAGCAATGGCCATCAACGTATTTTTTGAAACTATTAATTTTGCAGATCCTCTTAAGCTCCTCCTTATATTGTTAATTTGTGTTCCTGGTATTCCATGTATTCCAACTATACCTACTACATTACTGTTCTCAATTTCTGCTATTAGATCATTCACTGTTTTTACATTAATATTAGATACCATTTATTTCACCTCCAGCTTGTATGAAGGACCCATGGTAGTTTTTAGGTATATGCTATCAATATTTCCAGTTCCTTTATCCAATTTACTGGTGATTTTCTTAATTACCTCTTCGATATTCTCTGTAATATCTTCAGGTTTCATATCCCTTGTACCAACAGGTACATGAAATGTTCTTTTTTCTCTGCTTCTAGCTCTGACAGTTCTTTTCAGGTTATTTATCATTGGTGTAGGATCAACACCAGGTGGTATTGCTTTAGGCATTTTACCTCTAGGACCTAAAACGACACCAAGTAGCTTACCTATTTTAGTCATAAGGCTCGATTCCGCTAAGAAAAAGTCATATTCATTTGCCAGTTTTTTAGCCTTTCTTTTATCTTCAGCAAGTTTATCGAGTTCCTCTGGAGTAATGACAAGATCTGCACTGTTTTTTGCTTTTAGTGCAGTTTCACCCGATGCAAAAACAGCCACCTTTATTGGCTTTCCCCTACCGTGAGGTAAAATTATTTCTTCATTTATTCTTTTTTTAGGATCTGAAAGATCCACATACTTTAAGTTGAAGGCTAGATCAACACTCTCCTTGAAATTCCTCTTCTTTGATTCCTCCAACGCCTTTTTAACAGTATCGTAAATGTTTTTATCCATTTTATCTATGCCTCCTGTAGTAAAGCGAGCTTTATGCTCTCCTACAGTATTCCTTACACTCTATAAGAAAGCAATATTTAAACTTTTCAATCTTCAATATTTATTTCCCCATTTGAAATTTTTGCCTGTAACTCTTTCGGATCCATCCCTTCCACTGTTACTCCTATTGATACGCAGGAACCTAAAACTTCCATTACCATGGCCTTAATGTTTGGTGAAAGTGAATCCTGAATCTTCATTTTTGCAATCTTTTTCACCTGGTCCAGTTTAAGATCTCCAACTTTGTTAGCCTTAGGTGATCCTGAGCCCTTTTCTATGCCAAGTTCCTTCTTTATTAGTGCACTTACGGGTGGAGTTCCCACAGTTATTGTATATTGCTTCGTTTTAGGATCAACGGTCAGTTTTACTGGAACCTGCATGCCCTCGTAATTTTTTGTTTTTTCATTTATCTCTTTCACCACTTGACCAATGTTCAAGCCAAGAGGTCCAAGCGCTGGACCTAACGGTGGTCCAGGTGTTGCTTTTCCTCCTTCTACCAATATTTCTAAACTCTGTACCATTATTATCTCACTCCTTTTCAATTACTCTTACCGAACCTGCCTTCACAGTTATAGGTATCGGGACAAGTGATTCTGTAAGCTCTACTACTATTTTATCATTTGCAGGGTCAATTTCAATTATTCTACCCCTTTCACCTTTAAATGGCCCATCAACAAGTTCAACAAAATTTCCTACTTGAAGCGTTTCAACAGCAGCCTTTGGAGTTAGGTAATGCATGATTTCAGAAATTTCCATTTCACCTTTTACAACTCCTTTTATACCCTTAACATTTTTAATAAATGATAGAATTCTATCAGGTTGAATTGTTTCAACAAAAACATAACCCTTAAGCTTTGATGTTTCTCCTGGTACGAGAATAGAGAATACATAATCAATTTTATTCTGTTTTATTTTATTCCCTAAATCTCTAGCCACCTCTACCTCTTTACCAACTTGAGTTTTTAATGCTACAATAGTAGCTACTAAATTTATTAATACTTCACAGTTTGCATGCTGTATAGGATCGGCTTCAAGAATAGATTCTATCTTAACTTTAGCACTATCATTTATAACAGCACTTTTTGGTGTAAGAATATTTATTTTGAATGTGTATGGTTTACCTCCAGGAAAAGAATATGTTCCAGAAATTTCTCTGTTTTTGGATGGTATTAAAAGTTCTGAAATTTCATCCACTTTTGCTTTTTTGTTTTCAAGACCTTCAGAAGAAACTATCCATTCAAGTTCCTGGTCCTTTACATTAAATTCAAAACTTAATTTCAATAAAACATTTTCATTTTTTGGAGAATTTGTATCTATGGTAATTTCTATTTGAGCATACCTTCCTGCAGAAACATTTATCTTTTCAATATTGCATTTCATCCAAAAACCCTTTTTCTCCTTTTCGGGGACCTTAATTGAATTTGTTAAATTATCACTATCTATCATTAATTTTTCACCTACGGTACTTGGAAAACTACAGACATCAAAAGATATATTATAAAACCTATAACCCCTATCAAAGCTATTCCAAATGCTGTTATTTCTACAACCCTTATGTATTCTTCCCTTGTTGGCTTTCTAGCCATTTTTAATACTCTTGAATATTTACCTTTACCTATTTGAGATATCCTGTCCTCGAACCATTCTTGAATGTCCTGAAACTTATCAATTACTCCCATAATAAAATCCCCATATCATTTAACTATATCAATTTTAATACCCTGATCAGAAAATGTGTATTTAGGATTTCCTTTAATTCCAGTGAGTACGACCATTACGCTCATTTCTCTTTTATAATCAGGTCTTACAGAGGCTCCCCAAATTATTCTTGCATTTTTTGAAAGTTTTTGTTCCACTATCTGAACTACCTTATGAGCTTCTTCAACAGTCATGTCATCGCCCCCAATAACATCGATTAATGCACCACTTGCACCTGAAATATCTATGTCTATTAGAGGTGAATTTATTGCCATTTCAGTTGCCTTTTCAGCCCTATTTTCACCATCACTCTCTCCTAATCCTATAACTGCAAGGCCACTTTCTTTCATTGTCGTTTTTAAATCGTTGTAATCTAGATTAATTAAGCCAGGTTTTGTAATCATTTCAGAAATACCTTTTATAGCCCTTACTAAAACTTCATCCGCTACCCTGAATGCTTTGTTTAAAGGCATTCTTGGAACCAGTTTTAACAGTTTGTCATTTAATATTACTATAACAGTATCAGCTTCCTTAATCAATTTTTCAAGTCCCCACATTGCATTTTCAAACCTATATCTACCTTCAGATGTGAACGGTAAAGTTACAACAGCAACAGTTAGGGCTCCAATTTCTTTAGCTATTTTTGCAACTACGTTTGCTGAACCAGTTCCAGTTCCACCTCCCATTCCAGCAGTTATAAAAACTATATCGCTTCCTTCTAAAACTTTTTTAATATCCTCTTCTGATTCCATTGCAGCCTTCATTCCTATTTCAGGTTGTGCACCTGCACCTAGACCCCTTGTGAGTCTTTTCCCAAGAAGTACCTTTTTTTGTGCTTTTGTCATGTATAAATGAGGAGCATCTGTGTTCATAGCTATTAGTTCCACATCCTGAATACCCTCATCTATGATCCTTGAAATTGTATTGGAACCTGCTCCACCACAACCTACAATTTTAATTTTAGTTTTTAATGATTTAAGTAACTCAATTAACTCTTGCTCTTCAGGTGAAATGTTATTTTCATCCATTATAACCACCAATTAATTATATTCTATATATTAATTTTGTATATAAAGATCTCGATTAAGAAAAGAAAAAAATTAAATGTTTTTTACAACGAGTTTCAAATTTGCTGGTTTTTTACTTACATTTAATATTTTCATACCATAGATTTCCTCTATACCTTTTTCATATGCTATATCAACGAGTCTCTGTGAAATTATTCCACCCGTGATCAGTGTTTTTCCTTTGATCTGTGCAGTGGAAAGTTTATCAAATAGTTCATTGAGCTGTATAGTATCTAATATCTCGCCCTTCTCATCCGTGAGAAATGCTACCTTTTTTTCAAAGGCATCTAGCAATAGATCATCCTTTTTCTTTTCTTCATTTGTTTCTTCTATCCGAATTTCATCGTTCTGAACTTGTTCCTGTACCTGTTTGTTATGCTCAGGTATCATTTCTTCATTTTTCATTAATTTTTCCAATTCTTCATTCATTCCATGGGTTGCCAGGTATTGTTCGACGGTCATTTTATTCCTTAATGCCTTTACTATTTGCTTATAAGTGAGTTCCTCAACCTCTCTTCCTGGTGGGGCTCTTGCAACAAAGTCTATTTCAGCTACCTGAAGTAGTTCTTTTAAAATAAGATCTCCACCTCTGTCACCATCTAAGAAGCAAGTTACTACCCTTTCCTTTGTTAAATCTATTATTGTCTTTGGTATATTGGTTCCTTCTACTGCAATGGCATTTTTGATACCATATTTTAAAAGATTCAAAACATCTGATCTTCCCTCAACAACTATTATCGCATCTGATGTTGGAACAGCTGGTCCTGCAGGAAGCCTGTCCTCACCATATGTAATTATTTCCTGTTTTTCTATTGTTTCCCTCACCACTTGAATCAAATCTTCGCTAAGATTTTTACCTTGTGAGAGAAGACTTTCCAATAATTCTTTTGCCCTTTCGACAACTTTTTGTCTTTTTGTTAATCTTATATCTTCTATTGAAAGCACTTCAAATCCTGCCTTACAAGGTCCTACCCTTTCTATTGTTTCAAGGGAAGCTGCCAATATCGCTGTTTCAACTTGATCTAAACTTGATGGTATATAAACAATACCTTCAGATTTTCCTTTTTTTGAATCTATTTCAACCTCTATTCTACCTATTCTTCCACTTTTTTGTAGATCTCTTAAATCAAGCTCTTCACCTAGTAACCCCTCAGTTTGGCCGAAAATTGCGCCTACAACATCAGGTTTTTCTACAACACCATCAGCTGTTATTTTAGCTTTGATGAGGTACTTTGCTGCATTTGGATCTATATTCATATGTATCACCTACCTAGTTAAAAATAGTCATCTCTTCATTCGCCTCAAAGCCTCATCGAATTTTTCAATTTGATGAATATTGAGATTGAGAGTCATAATGATCAGGGATGACTATTTTAAAGTTTCAATTTCCTAAATTTTCAATACTTTATAAATCTTTCTAAAAAATTTTGAAAAATGTTTATATTTTTCTTCTATTAATAAGAAATGGATGCTTAAATTAATATTTCAAGACCCGGCTAAATTTTTAATAAATAATTATAAAAATTACGATGCAATAATCCTTCCAGATCAAATATTGAAGAGGAACTTGGAAATTTATTTTAATAAAAGTAATAATGAAGATATTCCAGATAATATATTTACAATTTTTTCCCTTGCCAAAGAAATAAGCGGAAAAAATTTAATTTTATTGCCTAGATTTCTTGAGAGGGAATTAGCTCATTTGTCATTAAAGGATATTAATTATTATAGAGATCTCCATGATAATGAGCATTTTATCACTGATCTACTTAATGAATATTGGGAAATAAAAGAAAATATTTTGGCAGGTAAGGAAATTAATGATAATTCAAAATTCTTTGAAGCATTTGATAGAAATTTTTCATGTTATTTAAAAAAATTGAAGGAAGGAATAATAATAGAAAATAATATTTATTATATCTATCCGAAAGAAGAGGTTATTTTTCTTTTAATAGATAACCTAAAAGAAAAATTAAAGAATATCATTTTTTGCTGTTTTTATTACGTAAATCCAACATTAAAGAAATTTATTGATGATTTTAAAAATGATCTGGAAATTTCTTTTTTAATAGAACCTATGTTCATGGAACCCGCAAAAGATCTATTGAATAGGTTAGAACCATTGGATTTGGAAAAAAGGGAAATGGAAATGCCTAAAAATGTTAAAGTAATAGCCTTGCCAGATCAAAGAAGAGAAATAAAATATATAGCAAATTATATTTTGGAACAAACTTATAATGGTTATTCTTATTCAGATTTCATTGTAGCTTTTCCTAATGTAAAGGAATATGAACAATATGTGGATGAAATTTTTAATCTATATAAGATACCATATTTCCTTGAATCAAGGAAAAAAATTATAGAATTACCTCTATCAAGCATTTTAATTGATAAATTAAAGGATAAAAATTTTGAATCCATAGAGAATTTTATAAATGCCCTTCTTGTTGAATTTAACAATACAATTGATTCTGAAACATCTGAAAATTTAATTAACGTTGGTAAAGTCTTCAAATCAATCAAAGAATTTAAAAATGAGATGATTATATTAGAAAAATACTTTAAACTGAAATTAAATTATATTGAAAGTTTTAAATCATTTATATCTATATATAATTTTGGACAAAATATAGAAAATTTAAATGCCGTTCAGATAATAGATCTAGGTAATATATCTTTTAGAAAATCAAAAAATATAATAATAGGAGGATTAAACGAAAACAATTTTCCTCAATTCTATAGAAACAAAATAATTTTTCCAGAAATTTATTCTCTAAAAAAAATATATTTTAGAACAATGGAATTGCATAAGAATATTGATCTTTATAGAATAGGTTCTATATTCTCTTATGGCCAAGTATTTTTATTCACTTATCCATATTTAGATTTAGAAGGAAAAAGATACTTAGAATCTTATTTTATAAGAAAAATGGAAAATGAGCTTGGAATAAAATTTGAAAGGGAAAATGAATCAGCATCATCATTAATCTATGGTAAAGTATTGTTTCATGAAAAAGACTTAATGATTAATAATGCAATATATAATAATATTAAAAATCAAAATGAATATAATTTAGAGTGTAATCAGGAATTAAAAAATTTAGTATCTAAAATTGATCTCACACCTACTCATATAACTACATATAACACTTGTCCAAGAAAATTTTATTATAGATATGTTTTAAAATTAGAGATTCCTGTAAAAATCTTTTCTCCTACTTATATGGGAACTATAGTTCATGATGTTCTAAAAAAATTTTATGAAAAGTATGATAATCTATTGGAATTGAATGATTTGGTACAAAATAATGAAATAAGGTTAAAAAATATTATAGATCAGATAATTGGATCAATTGAAATGGATCAGAAAATTAATGAAGAATTTAAAATACATCTGGAGGCTATAAAAAGATATGTAATAAGAGCAATAAAGAATGATTTAAGCATAGATTATTCTAGAAAAGTAATAGCTAGAGAAAAAGAATTTAATCTTGAAATTTCCGGAAGATTGATAAAAGGAAGGATAGATAGAATTGATAAACTTGGAAATGCCTACGTTTTAATGGATTATAAATACTCATCCATATCCCATGTAAGAGATCTATTTATACAAAATGAAGAAGATATAAAACCTGAAAAAGATCTTAGTCTTCCAATATATATGATGTGGCTAGAGAAAAATTATTCACCAGAATCATTTGTAGCATTTTATTTTCCAATAAGAGCTAGATTAAAAAAACAAAAAAAATGGTTATACCTGTACACAAAAAATTTCAGGTCCACTTCAAAGGGTTGGACTTACTATGTTAAAAATAATGTATGGAATGAAAAATTTAAAAGGGTGATCACAGATAAGATTTTAGACATAATTGATGGAATCAAAAATTGTGAATTTCCCATAATTGAAAATGAATCCATATGTAGACAGTGTGAATTCAGATATATATGTAAAGGTGATTTATGATGGACTGTGAAAAATTAACAGAGAGACAGAAGGAACTGGTAAAAAATGCAAAAATTAGGGATATATCAGCTTTTGCTGTTGCAGGTTCTGGTAAAACTACTGTTCTTGTTTGTGCATATATGGAAATTATTGATGAATTAATTAAAAAGTTTGGTTCAATATCAGAAGCCCTTGATAGAGTTCTAGTGATTACTTTTACAGATGATGCGGCAACAGAAATAAGAGAAAGAATAAGAAAAAAGTTGGAGGAAAGATACGATTACATTGGCGATCTTAATTATATATCTACCATACACAGCTTTGCAAATAAAATATTAAAAAATGCATCTGTTAAATTGAATATTGATCCAGATTATAAAGCAGGTGACGAATATTTAAACATGGAGCTGAAAATTTCTACTTTTAAAGAAATTATAAAAAATTCAGAAGAAATGGATAAGTTAATGGAATATTTCAATCCTGTGAAAATTGGAAGGAATGATCTTTCTATTGGTGATATCATTTTTATTCTTTATGATAAAATGAAAGCAATGGGTTGGGATTTTTCATATACAATCTTAAAAATTAAGGAAACATTAAAAAATTATGAAGATGAAGAAGAAGCAAAAAAATTAATAATAGAACCTCTCATAAAAATTTTTGATGTATTCTATCATAATATAGAAAGTAAGAAAAAAAGATTGGGTATACTATCATATGATGATATTTTGTATTATGCCTTTCTAGCTCTAAAAAACAATCTTTCATATGATTATAAAAATTTTGAATATGTGATTGTGGATGAATATCAAGATACTAGTTATATACAGCAGGAAATTATAAATAGAATTGCTGAAAATTCAAAAAAAATATATGCGGGAGATTTTTTCCAAAGCATATATGAATGGCGTGACGCTATACCCAGAGAAGCATTAAAAAATGTAAATTCTGGAAATTTTATTTCTATTGAGATGAATGAAAATTTTAGATCAATTCCTGAAATTATTGATTTTATTAATTCTTTATTCTCAAAAATTTTCCATGAAAATATAGAATCTATTAATTATATAAATATAAAAGCAATCGAAAATCCATTCGATGAGGGTGGTGTTTTTATATTTAAAGGTGAAGCTTTAAATGCTGATGAAAGGCATAAGATTGAAGCTGAAAATTTTGCAATTGCAATATTAAATCTTTTGAAAAAAGGAAAAGTGCGTGAAAAGGATGGAACAATAAGGAAAGTGAATATGGGAGACATTGCTATACTATTCAGATCTAAAGCACATATGAAAATTTATTCAGAGGCATTAAGGAAATATGGAATTAAATATACATTCATAGATAAAGAAAATTTTTTTCAAACAACAGAAATAAAAATTATTTTGGATCTTTTTAACGTTTTAAATGAAAATAGATGGCAAAATACGAATGATTACGAAGTGGCTGAAATTCTTAGATATGCTTACAATTTTTCATTTTCAAATAAAGACAGTGACAAAATTAAAAAATATATAAGCGATATGAATGATATCTCAAAAATACTTTTAGGCAAAAAAGATAAAATAGTTCTTGAATTTTTGAAAATAACTAATTTTGATGTACTAGTTTTAAATGATTACAATGGTATTCAGAAATATCTTAACATATACAGATTCATCGATCTCATAAGGGAAATAGAAGATGAAAAAATACTTTCAATGAAAGAATTCGTTGATATTTTAAACGGTATAATTGAGAATGAGAAGGTATCATCACTTCCTTTATTCGATCTTAAAGAAAATAGTGTTAGATTATTAAGTATACATGCCAGTAAAGGGCTGGAATTTCCAGTAGTATTTGTGGCGGACTTGCAATCTAATTTCAGAAGAAATTCAGATAAATTGTATTTGGATAGAGAAATAGGTATATTCATAGATGTAGAGGAATTAATAAATGAGAAGTTAAGCAGGAAATTAGAACAGGAAATACAAAAAAAGAGATTGCAAGAAAATCTTAGGATTTTATATGTAGCTTTTACAAGAGCAAAACAATATTTATTATTTTCCCTACCTGAAAACTATAATTTAAGTGAGAAAAGTTTTTCTGATTTTATTTTAAAAAATATAAATAAGAAGGATCTTGATCATTATAAAAATCGCGCTTTATCATTAATGGAAAAAATTGATTATAAACCAAAAATACAAGAATCGAATGATTACTTAATTCTTCCAATTAAAAAAATGGAAAGAAAGTTACCATATATTAGTGCAACAGACATTAAAGACTTTTTATTTTGTCCAAGATATTATCATATTAAAAAAAGGTATGGAAATCTGTTGGAAGGTGAGAATGTTTCATATGGTGCATCTTTCCATAAATTTATGGAAAATTTAGATCAGGAGGATGATATCCCAGATATTTTCTCCAATTATGTTAATTTTATTAAAAATCACGAAATATGGAATGAAATTCATGCAGATGGAAATAAAATATACAAGGAACTAGAAATAAGGGTCAAAATTGGGCATACAATATTAATATCAGTCCTAGATTTATTATCTTTTGGTGAAAATTCTATAATATTGGATTATAAAACAGGTTCCTTTAATGAATTTGATAAATTACAGATGGATGTATACGCTTATGCATTTTATAAAAAATTTAATTCAATTCCTAAAAAAATAGCAGTTGTATATTTGAAGGAAAACAAAATAATCGAATTTTATTATTCTAAAGATGATATTCTTAGAACAGAAAGAATGATATTCAAAATTATAAGGGATATAGAAGCTGAAAATTTTGACATGAATTTAGGAAATTGTAATAAATGTAATTTAATGAATTTATGCAAAAAACAAAATTAAATACATGTTTACATATACCGAGTTGAGCGGAGGTTGTCGAGACTGGTCAAAGGCGCCAGATTGAGGGTCTGGTTCCGCAGGGATGCGAGGGTTCAAATCCCTCCCTCCGCACTTCGGTGACTTTTAAAAAATTAATTTAATAATTAAGAATTAATCATTTAAATATAACATTTATTGTGATATTTGAATTGATTATTATAGTACCATTACTTGGAACAGGTATTAAACCTTTTATTTCAGGAATTGAAAAATTGTAAGTTCCATTTGATACTTGAAAAACTATAGTATCCGTTGATGAATTTTCTGTCAAATTATTGAGACTAACTTTCCATATAGTATTGTTAGGTAATCCATATTCTTTAAATGTTACTTGGTATGTATTTGTATAATAAGGATTAACTTCGCTTAATAAATTAAATGAAATAAAAAAGACGAGCATTGAAGAAATTAAAGATACTATAACTATAATGAATGAAAATTTCCATACATTATTCTCTCTTTCTAACAATTTTTTCATAAAAACTTTTCAATCAGTTTATGTATAAAAATTTATTTGTACAAATTCTTGAATAAATTGTAAAATCATGAAAAAATTATATATAGTATGATTGTTTATTATGAAATGGAATGAAAAAGAGTAGTACCGGTCTTCCGAAAGAATTGACAAATTTTGATGAACTGGCAACGCAGCAAGTTTTAAAAGTTTACACAGATCGAAGAAGATATGGAAAAACAATGACAATTATTGAAGGTTTTGATTCTTCAGTGGATCTTAAAGAGCTTGCAAAGGAATTGAAACATAGTGTAGCTGCGGGGGGAACCTTTAAGGATGAGAGAATAGAGCTTCAAGGTGACCATAGGGAAAAGGTGAAAAAAATACTTCAAGAGATGGGGTTCATAGTAGAGGATAAGTAAATTTTTAATTTAATAGTCAAATGTCGAATATAAGCTTTAACAATAGGTAAACTTATATACTATTGTTTTTTTTCATTCACTAGAAGGTGAATTTAATGGTAGGTATAGTAACCTATGGATCTTACATCCCAAGATATAGAATAAAGGTAGAAGAAATTGCAAGGGTGTGGGGTGAGGATCCTGAAGACATAAAGAATGGCTTGTATATTTATAGCAAGAGCGTTCCAGGCCCGGATGAAGATACAGCGACAATTTCGGTGGAAGCATTAAGAAATGCTATGGCAAGAAAAAGACCTATTGGTGTTGGTGCTGTTTATGTGGGCTCAGAATCACATCCATATGCTGTTAAACCCACAGCAACAATTGTAGCAGAAGCTGCAGGACTTGCACCTGAAGTTACTGCCGCTGACTATGAGTTTGCTTGTAAAGCTGGTACAGCAGCAATGCAAACCGTTATGGGCATGGTAAAAAGTGGAATGATAAGAGAAGGTGTAGCGATCGGGGCTGATACTAGCCAAGGTGCGCCAGGTGATGCATTAGAATTTTCAGCTGCCGCAGGAGGTACAGCCTTTGTGATAGGTAATGAAAACGTAATTGCTGAAATTAAGGCAACTTATTCAATTACAACAGATACACCAGATTTTTGGAGGAGAGAAGGTCAGGATTATCCAAGACATGGTGGAAGATTTACAGGTGAGCCAGCATATTTCAGGCATGTTTTAGACACATCGAGAAAAATAATGGAAATAATGAAAACAAAACCTGAGGATTATACTTATGCCGTATTCCATCAACCTAATGGTAAATTTCCATCCAGAGCAGCGAAAATATTAGGCTTTAAAGAATCACAAATTAAACAAGGTCTAATTGTTCCATATATAGGAAATACCTATTCGGGTTCTATGATAACTGGTTTATCTGCTATCCTTGATATAAGCAAACCTGGAGATAGAATTTTAGCCGTTTCATTTGGTTCTGGTGCAGGAAGCGATGCATTTCATATAGAAATAACAAATGAAATGGAAAACTTCAGGAGGGAGAATGCACCTGCAGTATGGAATCAGATTGAAAGGGCCAAATACATAGATTATGCATACTATGCTAAATTCAAGAAAAAGATAAAAATGGGTGAGTAAGATGAGAGACGTTGTTATTGTTGGTGTTGGTCAAACCAAATATGGAGAACATTGGGAAAAATCATTAAGGTCTCTTGTTGTTGAAGCAGGTTTAAGGGCAATTGAGGATGCGGGAATATATTCTAAGGATATTGAAGCAATTTATGGAGGAAATATGAGTGCTGGTTCTACAACTTTTCAAGATCATATAGGTCCTTTGATAGCTGATTTTACCGGTTTAGCAATAAATAAGATTCCTGCATTAAGGATAGAAAATGGAAGTGCTAGTGGTGCTGCAGCTTTTCATGAAGGATTTGCAGCAGTAGCATCCGGTTTGTATGATACAGTGCTTGTAGGTGGAGTTGAAAAATTGACTGATGTCTCTATGGAAGAAGTGACTGAAGTTCTTTCTGGTGAAGTAGATAGGGAATGGGAACTTTTTAATGGAGCAACCTTGGCCTCTCTGGCAGCATTAATAGCAAGAAGATACATGCTTGATTACAATGTTAAAAGGGAGCAAATTGCATTAATGCCGGTACTATCCCATAAGCATGGGTCATTAAACCCATATGCACAGTTTAAAAATACGTTGAAAGTAGAGGATGTTTTGAATTCAACTATGGTTGCTGATCCGCTTACAATGCTTGATTGCGCCCCAGTTTCAGATGGTGCCTCTGCAGTAATTTTAACTACCATAGAGAATGCAAAAAAATGGAAAAAGGATAGTATTGTTAAAGTTAAAGCATCTTCAGTGGCATCAGATTATATTGCATTGCAAAGTAGGGAAAACATTACAAGATTTGATTCAGTGATAGAAGCATCAAGGAAAGCATACAAAATGGCAAAATTGGAACCAAAAGATATTTCATTTGTTGAAATTCATGATGCATATTCCATATTTGGATTAATATCATTGGAGGATCTTGGATTTTTTGAAAAAGGAAAAGCAGGAAAATATCTTGAAGAAGGATATGGAAATCTTGATAGTAAATTGCCAATTAATCCATCTGGTGGTTTAAAGGCAAAAGGACACCCTGTTGGTGCAACTGGTGTTGGACAGATTGTAGAATCAATATTACAATTAAGGAAGGAAGCTGAAAAGAGACAGGTTTCAGATCCTAAGAATGCACTTACTCTTAATATGGGTGGTTCGGGAGGTTCAGCGATAGTTCATATCTTGGAGGTGGTAAAATGACAATACCAAGGTTTTGGAGAGAATTTGAACATAGATACAGGCTAGTTGGAACAAAATGTCCATCCTGTGGAAGGGTATATTTCCCTCCAAGGGATGTTTGCCCTTATTGCCACAGAGAATCTGTGGGAAAAATGAAAAAGTATGAACTAAAACCTACAGGAAAAATTTATTCCTATACAGTGGTTCACCAAGATGTACCAGATTTTAAGTTCATTAAGCCATATATTATGGTACTGGTGGAGATGGATGATGGCCCCAAAATAACTGGACAACTTACTGATATAGAACCAGAAGAAGTGAAAATAGGAATGCCTGTGAAAGCTGTTTTCAGGAGGATCAGGGAGGAAAGCGCTTCAGGAATAATTGAATACGGGTACAAATTTGTACCCCTTTAAATTTTTATAATAATCTTAAAAAATTCTAATCTATAAATTTTTATAACTGAAATTATTTTTTTAATTAATGATTAATAAAAAAAATAAATCTGAAAAATTTTTCCAAGAAGGAATGAATTTTTTTAAAGATGGCAAATATATATATGCAAAAAGAAAATTTGATTTTGCAATTAAATATGATGATAATAAAAATCCTTTTTATCATTATTACAAAGCTAAAGCACTATTTTCATTAAATAGAAAAAAAGAATGCTTGGTTGAGTTGGAAGATTCAATTATTTATTTTAATGAAAAAATTAGGTCTGAACCCAACGTGGCTAAATATTATAATGGGAGAGCTGAAGCTTTTGAATTGCTTGTAAAGAGATTTGATTTAGAAGTTGATACATTAAAGGACCTCGGCATAGATCTCTTAAAAGAAAATTTTTTTGACGATACGGACAAGGTAATAACAAAAATGATGAGTATTTTTAAAAAAATCATTGATGATTCTGAAATTTCAATAAACCTCGAACCAACAAATTTAGATTTCAAGCTTCATAAAGCAAAATTTTATTCTTTTTTAGCAAGCTTTTTGGATTCTGATTATTCCTGCAAGCTCCATGGTTACTTTGAAAAAACTGATCTTATAGATGATGCAATAAATGAATGCAATGTAGTATTAATGATGGATAGTAAAAACACTAAGGCACTAATGATAAAAGGTGAAATATATCAAGATTTGAATAAATATAATGAATCATTAGAAGAGTTTGATAAGGTTTTAGCTATCGATCCTTTTAATATGGAAGCAATATATTCTAAAGGTTATTCATTATTAAGGCTCGGAAAATATGAAGAATCAATAATTGCATTTGACAAGGTCATTGAAAAAGAACCAAAAAATTATTTAGCCCATTCATTTAAGGGTAGAGATTTATATTATCTTGTAAAATATGAAGAATCAATAAAGGAGTTTGATTTAGCAATATCCATATCACCAAAAGATTATTTTACATACCTTTACAAGGGAGATTCTCTCATTAAGATGAACAAAAAGGATGAAGCATTAAAGGAATATAACAAGGCAATAAGGATAGCGCCATACAGTATAGCCGCAAGTGATAGGAAGGTGTTACTTCTAAAAGAAATGAACAAGCAAAAGGAAATGAACAAGGAAATTTCAAGAGCCTTTAATGCCAATATATGTTCATTTGATAGAAAAAAGAAATAAAAATTTTTTATTTAATTTATACTTTGATTTCTTTTTTTATAAAAAATAATTTAAAATTTAAAAATAGATCTTAATTTAATTCATTTTAGAGTGCCACTATATATTACTAAAATCCATGCTTTCTTGAATTTGGTTGTTCATTTTAAATTTCTATGATTCAAAAGCATTCTGGACATAAGTTACTAAATTTAAAAAAATTAATTTTTATCTAATTAGATAATGCTAATCAAAAACTGAAAGCACATATAATTAGTGGGGCCGATCGGATTTGAACCGACGACCTTCCGGTTATCAGCCGGATGCTCCAACCATGCTAAGCTACGGCCCCTTATTTAAGGTAAATGGTACATTTATATTTATAACTTTTCTTAACTTTTTTATTTACAATAATTTCATAATATAAAATCTTTCATTTCTAATTGTACCTAGGCATAATATATATAATTATCACTCAAAATTTTTATATATGAGTTTATAGATTTAGAATTTATGTTGGAGGTGCTTACGATTGAAAAATAAAAAACTCTTGAATATGTTAAACATGGTAATAATTTTATTAATAATTACATCGTTAATACCATTAGGAATATCAAATAATTTAGTTCAAAATAAAAAAATAAATTCTCTAGAGAGTACATCTGTTAAAAATATATACATTAATTCTACGTTTGTTATTAATTCTACAACCATAGATCCTCTTACTGGAGAAAAGGGTATGTATGGTTTTAATGGTAACGTAATTATAGGATCATCTGGAAATTTAACTGTATTAAATGCGAATGTTTATTTTATACAGGATTCTTTATCACCAGTTTCACTTTCAATTGTGGCGGGCGGATCAATTTATCTTAAAAATTCAACTTTAACAGTAACTCCTGACAGATATTATCCATCATTGAATTTTTCTGTTAATGATTATGGAGGACAGATCTATTTTAACGGAGCAAGAATTTTGTATCCAGGTTGGTTCAACGTGACTGGTTCAAATGTTTATCTATATAATACAACATTTGCTAATGTAACATCACAACAAATTAATTTAGCGAATCAATTTGGATTGTCTCCAACTAATGATCCATTTATATTAAACGGTCCCACACCACTTTTCACATCCGATACAATAGCTATGAAAAATGTTTTCTTTTATAAATTACCTCAAAATGCATACGGTAAAACCCTTATCGCATCCGGTCCACCATCAAATGTTCATTTTCCACAATACATTTATCCTGGTCAAATTTTAAGCATCGGAAATGGATTTTCTCTGTCACCAGGAAGTGTATTTCCATATACAACATTTAGTAATGGAACAATCCTTCTGAATTATTCTACAACAAATAATAATTCTTATAATTCGAGTATAAAAGTTTATTATAAAAATATTTTACTTTATTCAAATATTTTATTACCACAATATAAAGCAAAATCCGCATCATTTTTATTGAACTTCTCAAATATTATATATTTAATAAATTATAGTGCAATTACTAACCCTGGAAATATATTCGTAAATATAAGTGGTCCGAGTGCTGGAGAATTAATAATAAATTCTATAGAATTAAATCTGTATACGGATAAAAGTTTGACTAATCAAATAGGATTTTTAAAGCACCAGTTCAATCTTATTAGATCTACATTATATGGTGAAAATGTTTTCATATCAGCAAATTCCAATTTTTCAAATGGAAACCCAAGTAAAAATTATATATTTTTGCAGAATAGTCAAGCATATATTTTGAATTTAACCGTCTGTTCTGAAAAATTTTCAGTAGGATACCATGATCCACCATATTTAATGGATCAATCTTCCTCTATATATTTATATAGAAATGCAATAGTTAAAATACAAAATTATAATGGAATTCCATTATCAAATCTTAATGTATCTGCGTCACCAGATAATTTACCAATTTTTTCAAATGGAAAAGTTATCTTAGACAATCAAATTGTTTCCAATCTCAATAATATTTTGTATTCATCCCTTGGCATTGGTCCTACGTTGACAAATTCTTCAGGTATAGCAATATTGCCATTATTTACAGATAACGTCTCTATGTCTTATTGGCCAAATGCCTTGTATGGAGGTAATTATATATTCAATATAAGTGCTGGGACAAGGTTATTAAAATCATCAGAAATTGGTTTACCCTATTTCCCCAATCTAAATCTGACAGGAAATAATTATAAAATAAATGAAACTGTGATAGTTCCGGATATAGTATTAAAAAGTATATCTATACCATTAGAGATGATACATAACCAAACATACACAATATCTTCTGAGATATTCGTTCAAGGGGAATCAATTTCAAATGTTCCAGTAAGTTTTAACTTACCTGGATTTTCCAAAATTATTATTGTAAATCTTAATGAAAATAAAGATACATTTGTTAATATTAGTTATACTGTCCCGTATGACGTGTTGCCTGGGAATTATACTGTAAATATATCTGTAAATCCAAGCAGAACGATTTATGAAAGCAATTATTCTAATAATTACAAGGTTGCAACTGTTAAAATATTTCCTGATACAGATGTAGGTGTTTCAAAGCCTGTATTTTCGAAGATGAACCTTTATTCAGCGGATTTCATTAATTTTACAGTTTACAATCTAGGTACTGATGCCGCATCTAATGTACATGTTGAATTAATGCTAACGCCTCCAAATGGAGCAATAATGACTAATTATTGGATTTTAAATATATCTGGAAATAAAAATATATCATTATCATACAAGTTCATACCTCAGATAATAGGTACTTATAGTGTTACTGTTTACGCACCTTATTATTGGGATATTAATTATTCAAATAATTACAATTTCAATACTACATCATCAAGTATAGTATATTTCTTCATACCTTCAAATACAGGTTTCTCCATTTTAGGAAATATAACACCTAATATGCCTATGAGTATAGAGCTCTATTCTGAAATAGGTGTAAATGGAGTAATACTATCACAGGCTCCAAACGTAACTGTATCATTTAATGATTTGACAAACGGTGTAAATATAGGAAGTACACAAACATATTATTCAAATGGCGCAATATATGCCAATTTAACAACAAATTATTTCTATTATGGACATAAATACTTAGTGGGATTGGTTTTAACTAATCCATATGAGAATTTGTCATACGTTGTTTATGTTTATTATAATTTCACTTTATACGTACCATCAATATCATATACAATAGATCCCATATCTTCTACTTACATGAATGGCACAACTATACCTATATATATAAATTTGACAACAGGATCAACATCAATTAATGACCTGAACGTTATAATTGAATTCCCAACATTAAGTATCATGCATAGATGGTTATTAAACACTACACCTTATGAAAATATTTCATTAGTATATTATTTGAATGCAACTTTAAATATGGGGAATAACAATGAAATTCAACTGCCATACGAAATATATATCACTTATCCAGAAATATCTCCTTATAATGTTATACTTGACAAGGGACAGATTACAATTTTTGAAAAACCAAATATTTACATACAATCATTCACATATAAATATAATTCAGTTGTAAAGAACATAAATAATGTTCCAGCAGGTACATATTTTGAAGTAATAATGGTGATAGGTAATGATGGTGGTACTTTAGCCAAAGGAAATACTACAATTTCATTGGTTGAAAATGGTAATATAATCTATACTAAAAACATTACAAATATTGCTCCTGGAAGTACTGTAAACATTACTACCAATGTCACTGCAACTTTAGCTGGAGAGAATACATTAACAATAATTGCCAATTATACATACTTGCCACAGAAAATAAATGGACCAAAAAGTGCAAGCTTTAATTTTATTGTCGTGCCTCCAAATACAGAGGTCATAATGTACTCATCATCCACAACAATAACCTCTGGGCAGAGATTAACATTGACATTTATGGTATTAAATATAAATGCTACCCAACAACTAGGTAGAAATGTGTTCTTAACAGATATATCATTAACAATTGTTATGAAAAGTGGATCAATATCTAATACTTACAATATTTATATAGGTTCTAATGGGATAGGAATTCTAACAGTATCACCAAACCAGGCAGGTAAATATTCAATAATAGCTTCTTATTCATATTTTGGGCAACAACAAAATGAGATATTACCAACTCAAATAAATGTTCAGGGTCAATCCATACTACCTTTATGGTTAATAGTTGTAATTGTAATAATTGTAATAGTGATAGGCATATTTGCATATTCATTCATGAAGTATAAGAAGGTAGAGAAAAATCTAATGGTTTGCGGTAACTGTGGAAGTTTGATACCTGCCGATTCAGAAAAGTGCCCTGTATGTGGTGTTGTGTTTGAAAAAGAAAATGTAAAATGTGGAAACTGCGGATCTTGGATAAAGAAGGATGCAAGGTATTGTCCAGTATGCGGTGCATTATACATGGATGAAAATGACCCTGATTACAAGAAATATTCAAAACTAAGGGAAGAATACAATTTAGAAATTCAGAAGTATAAAGAAGAGGCGAAACGTGAACTAGGTGACAAATTTACTGACGAGGAATTTTTCAGATGGTGGAATTCAAAACCTGAGTTCATAACATTTGAAAAGTGGATTGAGAAAAAGGAAGAGGAAAAGGGTCAAACAGTAGAATGTCCAGTATGTGGCACATTGAATCCAAAAGGAGCAAAATTCTGCAAAGTATGTGGATCACCATTACCTGGAAATACAAATGAGAAAAAATAATTTTTATTCTTTTAATTTTTCTTGTATTCTAGAAATTAACCCATCTGGATCTTTATAATATTCAGAAACTATTTTAGCGACATCCCTGTAATTTGAAACACCTATTTTTTCCATATATTCAAGAACCATTTCCCTTCTTTTTACTTCTATTTCCATTCTTCTTGGGGACCAATTTCTTATTGTACTTATTTTTTCATAGACGTAGCTGTGGCCACTATAATTGAATGTATCATCACCAGGGTTCCAGACATAAGCGTTGTTAGTTACAAGTTCTCCACTTTCAGGATCTATAGCTACTATTTCTGTAAGGCTTTTCACCCTTCTTGTCATTTTTGGCCCTACTTTAACTTGACCTTGGAGCAGTACAACATCAAGGGATGTTAGCAAAGCTCTAGGCAAATTAATTGGTTCATTCTCAAGTCTATGAACAAGGGATTTAACGTCATCCGCGTGAAATGTGGTGTAACATGTTTTCCCTGTTGCCATAGCCTGAAATACAGTATATGCTTCCTTACCTCTCACTTCTCCAACAATGATATATTGGGGCCTTTGTCTTAATGCTGCGGTAAGAAGGTCAAACATGTCTATTTCCCCTGCTCTTTTACCAGTCACAGGGTTGTATTCTCCATAACCTTCTCTTACAAGACCAGGTATCCAGTTTTCCTGTGGCAGATTTAATTCTCTAGTATCCTCTATGCTTACAATTTTTGCTTGTGGTGGAATAAACAGTAGAGTAGCATTTAGTGTAGTTGTTTTTCCAGAGGCAGTACCACCAGCGATGATCATACTTATTCCATTTTCAACACCCAGCCAGATGTAAGCCATCATTTCTCTCGACAAGGTTTTAAATTTTACAAGGTCCAAAGGTGTAAATGGATTTGGTTTGAATCTTCTTATTGTAAAAGAGGAACCTCTCTTGGTAACATATTTACCAAGTGTAGCTTGCAATCTTGAACCATCAGGAAGTGAAGCATCTACCATTGGGCTAGCTATTGAAATATGCCTTCCACTTTTTTGTACGATCCAGATTACAAAGTTATCCAAAGTTTCATCATTTAAAAATTTCAGGTTTGATCTTAAGCTTTCATATTTTCTATGATATATATAAACGGGTATATTTGTACCATCGCAAGAAATATCTTCCACTTCTGGATCGAGCATTGGTACTTGTATAGGGCCATATCCCTGAAAATCTCTCTTTAAGTAATATACGAATTTAGCTTTAGTTTCATCCGTTATGTTTTCTCCCGATTTTACAATAATCTCTTCCATAAGATCAATGAGATAATTTTCCTTTTCTTCCTCATTTTCAAATACCTTAAAATCTATTAGATCAGTAATTTGATCCTTTATTTTTGCATAAATTTTTTCTTCAGAAATGTTCAATGGGGGCTCAATTATTTCATACATATATTCATTGTAGAGTGAATTATAAAGTATTCTTACATAGGAATAATTTTCCTGTATTGGTTGAATATCAACCTGTTTTAAATTAGGATCTGTAATTTCCGGAACCGTTACTTTGTAATTAAAATTCTTCATTGCAGAACTTGCAGGTGCAATTATTTTGAACGTTTTTGTTTCTAGATCCTTATTTATTACAGGTTTAAGAATTTTAAGATACCAAGTTCCTGGTTTTTTTTCAGCTTCAACCATTTTTAAAACACCTCAAGCAATACCCATAGCTCTCAAAAATATATATCCAGCCAAGAGTAAAACAAAAGCTAAGAAGAACCCTGCTTCATACTTTCCCTGGGATAAAACTCCAGCTAAAATACCGTCACCTACACCATTTATAAGGGTAGCTACCATGAAAAGAAACTCTACTTGAGGTATCAATTGGTATTGAACATTTACAGGGCCACCTAGCGAAGAAACACCTGAAAGAGCTCTTCCAGCTTTATACATTTCAGGGAAGAAGGATGCTGCCAGTATAAGAATTGTAGCGAGGAAAACGCCATAAGCAATAAACATAACGAAAACATAAGTTTGCATTTCTATTGCTCTTTCCTTTTCAACCATTTGAGATTCTAATGCAGCATGTGATACCATATTAAGTACATCCGCAACATTACCTCCAGATTCATTAGCCTTAATGATTATAGTGATCATCCTTTCCACTAGAGGTGTTTTAATTCTTTCCTTAAATGATTCCAAAGCCTCATTTACTGGAACTCCCCATTCTATTTGGGCAGCCATTTTCTTAATTTCCTTTGTAAGTGGGCCATATCTACCGCTTGAAGCTACTATAATGCTTTCAGAAAGGGTCATACCAAATCTTCCGGCCTCTGCAACATCTCTTAAAAAATCCGGAAGCCTAGCTTCTATGCTTTTAATTCTCTTAGTTTTTAAATTATAATAAATCCCATATGGTCCAAAATACAAAGAAATACCAACGACAATCAAATCCATAGGTTGAAAAATGAATAAATTTGTTTTATTCAAATAATTGATAGCTCCAATTATCACTATTATAGTACCTATGGCTATAGATCCATACAACACAAGCTTATCCTTATTCATGAAACCACCTCACTTGTAGATTTTATTATCCAGGCAAAAAGAATAATTAGTACTGGAAGCATTATGAAAACAACAAAGTAAAGAAGTATTAATGAGACACCTGGTGTAGGGGATATTAAAGCCATTATTGCTACTATGATAATTAAGAACAATGGAAATGCCACACCTACAGTAACAAAACTTTCTGCGAATAATGAAATAGTTTCATTTGTTCTCTTCATTTGTAGTTTCAATTCATTTTCATATTCTTCTCCTTTAGCTATGAAATATGGTTTTAATCTCCCTCCAGAAGTTGATGTTGTTACAACACCTTGTAAAAATTCTGACCATTTTTGGCTTGGTGATCTCTTAGCGCCATCCCTTAAGGCAGTTAGAATATCTTTTCCCAATAGTTCCGTATCCCTTGTAATCCATTCAGCCTCCTTAGCTACTTCCCCATATTCTGGTCTTTTAGCCAATTCTTTAAAAATCATATCCACGTTTACATCTGCTGAGGCCAGTGCAGAAATAAAATTCATTGTTGCTGGAAGCTTACCATCAATCTTTTTTCCTCTTGTTTTTGCAACAGATGCAGGATTACCTATCATAAGAATGTAGGTTATTACTGGTGCAATGACAAGTGCAATTACCATAATTAAAGTAATAAATATATTTCCAAGGAATAAAGTAGCTATTAATATTGCAAACAATGGAATTGCAACAATCAATGAAAGGAAATAAACGTATGCAATATATTCCTGCGGTCTAATTAGCATATGTGCTTTTAATAAATCCTCACCCAATTTTACTAAATTTTTATTTTTTTCTGCATATTTACCAAATAATTTAAATGCAGTTTTCTGAATAGAATTTAATTCATAAAAGGTAGGCCCTGAACCTTTAGGCAATAAGATTTTATATGTTTTATTAGGTTCTGCAGTAATATTTTTTTTTCTAAAGTTAAATAAACCATTTAAAAATGTTGCGCACAAGTTTAATTCACCTCTTTAATTATCATCTTATCACCTAATATGATGAAAATTGTACATTCATATATGCTATTTCAACATTCACTTCATACACGGGACCAAAGCTTAGAAAATTACCTTTTATTATTGGAGGACTAAAACCGAATAACTCAGATTGATTATAATACCATCCCACGAGTGAATTAGCAAATGAATAACTATTGTTCACTGAAATATTTGCATACATTTTGTTGATTGCTGTGTATGTTATTTTCTGGATACCTAGGAGAGAAATTTGAAGATTCAATGTATCTGTTCCTGAATAAGAATTTGAAGGGCCTAGAACATTATATATTATGAAATTTAAAACATATCCTTTAGAAGAATTTTTAATTGAAAATCCTGGACCTACATATACTGTTGAACTATTTTCATTAACATTTTCTCTTATAACAGCACCATTTGCGAATATGATCTTTTCCTCAGGATAATAGCTGTTATATATTGTCGTCGAAAAAAATCCAGAAGAATTTTGGTAATAATTCTTACCGTTATTGGATATATTAAGAGAAAATATAGGATTTGGAGATGGACTTATTTGTAACATGGAAGGTGTGGAAGGTGCAAAAATTGGAATTCCATTAGCCCCCATTGTTACAGGAACAGAAAAAGAATAATTCTCCTCCCCTGTTGCAACAAGCAGGTCTGTAAATGTTTTAATTTGTGAAAAATCTGAAAGTACCTCTATATCATGCTGTGCCTCGTTTGTTTTCATATAAACAGGTACGTACTGTGTCATAAATGCAGAGAGTATAGTAACAGCGAGCAGAAGAGCAAAAAGCGTTCCTATGACAGATGCTACACCCTTTTCTTTATTTTCTTTACCCATACCATTATTCAATTGTTAAACCATTATATAAATTTTTGGAAAAGGAATAGGAAAAATTCAATACAGTATAAAATTTATCACAAATCATGAAAATAGGGCCTTCTATAGTTTCAGCTGATCTAACCTGTTTAATAAATGTTGTGAAAATTCTTGAAAATAATGGAATAGATTTCTATCATGTTGATGTAATGGACGGTAATTTTGTACCAAATATCACCGTAGGTCCAGATTTTGTTAAGACTCTTAGAAAAATTACTGAAAAACCAATTGAGGCACATTTAATGATATCAAGGCCAGATCTTTATGTTGAAAGATTTATTGATTCTGGTGCAGATATGATAACAGTGCATATTGAAAATGAATACTACAATGAAGCATTGAATAAGATGTCAAAAGTCAGAAAAGGAATTGCAATAAATCCAGAAACTGCAATAGAAAAGATAATACCTATTCTTGATAAAATAGATTTTGTCTTGGTAATGACCGTACACCCTGGATTTTCTGGTCAGAAATTCATTGAAAGTGTTGTCCCAAAAATGAAAAAATTAAAGGAAATTCAGAAAAATTATAATTTTGAAATATCAGTAGACGGAGGAATAAATAAACATACTATTATAAAAGTAAAAGACTATGTAGATATGGTATGTGCAGCTTCAGGTATTTTTTCAGGTGATATTACAGAAAATATTAAAGCCTTAAGAATTTAATCCCAGGATATGGGTGAATTGCATTTTGGACAAAATGGTTGAGCAGAATCTATTTCTGTCTCACACATTGGGCAATAATATTTTCTGTCTGTTTTAATTATTTTGTAAGATGAAACATTTTTTAAATACTCTTTTACTATATTTAATTTAGAAATTGGAATACCAGATTTTTCACTAATTGTTTTCAGATCTCCAGATTTTATTTCCATCAAGGTAAAATAGCCTGCATTGAAGAGTTTTTCAGCATCATCCTCATTGAGAGAAGGTAATTTTGAAAGTGCTTTAATTTTATATTTTTTATACATTGGGGATATTCCTATGTCAATGTTTCCTTCAAGAATTTCTTCAAAACTTAAAACAAGCATTTCATTTATTTTATCTGTAAAATTTATTACTACAATTTTCAATTCCTTCATTAAATTCTCTTGATAAGGTTTTAAAATTGTTTTTAATATCTGTGAATCTGACATTGATATTCTTATATAATCATCATAATCTACTTTTAATTTATTTTTCATGAACGAAATTCTTCTCTTTAATTTTTTTATTATATGAAGATTTTCAACATTTTCATTCGAATTAAAATCAATGTAAGCCCTTATGTTTGTTTTTTGTACAGCTTCAAAATTTTCTGGTAATTTTAATATGAAATCAACCATGTTTGATGTTATCGTTATTAACTGACCTTCAATTCCTACATTGTATCCATTTTTCTCTATTTCATCCTTTAATTTCTTTGGATCTATTTTTTGCAGAATCAATTCTATTGTATTAGCCAATGGCTTGTATATATCTCCAAGCTTATCCCTTTTAAGAACTACTTTATATTCCAAACCTTTCCATGCTTCAGTTATTTCTATATTTGTTGTGTTGAAAAATTCTTTTAATTCCTTTTTAATATTTACCAATACTGGAATAAACCTCATTTCTGTTTCAAATATTATTTTATTTATTGGTTTACTTAATTCAATATCTTTCTTCCTTTTCAAATTAGTAATATCTCTTTTTATTTCAAAAATGTCGTTAAAAATTTTTTCAAGAATTTCATTTATCATGAATTTTCCCTTTTCTATCTTGTTTATTTCATATGTAGTTTTATTTATAAATTCTAAAATTGTATAGGGAAAAAATGGGTATGAAATTGAGATTAATTCATTAATCAAATCAGAATTAATCTGTTCACCTCTTATAAGTTTCATATATTTTTTTGATAATGTCTCTATATAACCATAATAGTCACATAAAATATTATACAAATCAGGTTTTTCTATCTTTTCCATTAAGTTCTTTTTATATTTTTCTGTTATTGAAAGAGCATATTGATCTATCATTGTTTCCTTCTGGTTTGTATTATGAATTAATGAATAATTGAGAATATTTTTTAGATGATTTTTTATTTTAGAAATTTTTAACAAATCATTATTATTCAAAGTCCCATTCTTTTTTAATATGTATGCTAACCTTAAAACTTCTGGATCATAATCTTTTAATTCTTTCAATTCAGTATACCTTATGAATACATCTGTGATATAATTTGATTTTAAAGCGGAAAAAAAGAAAAACAGTGGAAATCTTTTCTTCAAATTTTTATGATTAATAAAAACCTTGTTCTTAATAGACTGCGTCATTGCGAAAACTCCAGCCGGAAGCAAATCTGGATCATAGGTATAATTGTTTTTCATTGTTCCCCCACATGAACATGGTTTTTCCATGGAACCGTATTCAATTTTTCCGCACTTATCACATTCAAGTATAGGTATTTTTGGAAAATTTTTAAAATCCTTTGATATTAAAATTTCCTTTACTTTTAATGATTTTTCAAATTTTTCAGGATGAAATTTTATTATTGAAGAATCCAGTTTTAAATAAATTTCTTTTGTTCTTTTTCTTCTTGCCTTCTTTCCACAGTATTTACAAAATGGAATTTCTTTTTGAACATTTTCGTGGTCTATTATTTCAAATTGTAACCTTTTAGCATTTTCACCTAAAATTTTTTCATCATTGCTGTTAACCTCACCTGAGAGTAATCTTGTATTTTGATTTTCTTTTATAATTGGTGAAAAATCTTTAAATTGATCTAGTATATCATTACCTGTCATATCAATTATTTTTGTGGGAAAGATTAATTGCTTTTCAGTTAATTTTTTAAAGGTATCAGAATGTATAATCCATTTTTCATTACCTTGATCTTGAATTATAAATTTATCATATTTATTTATTATTAAACCTTCCACATTGAGTACTGTTTCTTCATCACCAAAATGAACAAAGTAGGTATTTTCATTAATTTTAATTTTGCAGTACAATATTCTGCCTTCACCAATTTCAAATTTGACGTCTCTAGTTGTAAGTGCCGTTTTACAATAATCGCAATAATAGGTTGATTTCTTTTTTATGTAAATTTTTTGCATTTCATATAATTTCTGAATAAGAACATCCAATGCCCATATTGAATTAGGATCAACAGAAGATATTGTAATTCCATTCGTAAAAGATTTTAATTTTTCCTGTAGTTCAGAGTAATTTATTGGTGTTTTCCTTATTACAACGGGAAGTATTGGGTCAAGGGGTATTATTAGTGATCCAGGAATAATACTAGTGCCATAAGATAAAATACTTTTTTTCGATGGTTTGCCATAAATAATTTCCTTCAATCTATGATAAAAATCAGAATGAGAAATTGAACATAAATCATCAGTAGAAACAGGAATTTTTGAAGGAAGCGATGAATCAATTGACAATCTTTCACCTATCATATTCATATAAAGAATTAGCAATATATATAATAAATTTATTCATTTCCCAAGAATTGCTTGAATATTTCCGGTATATTATCAATAATTTCAGATGTAAAATAAGAATAACTTTTATCATGAAAAGTTTTTTTGCCTGCCATACCAACTATGAAGCTTGCAAGAGCTGCAGCATGAAATGGATCTATGTGCTTTGACATTAATCCTGCAACACTTCCTGTAAGAATATCTCCTGTCCCGCCTCTTGTCATGCTAGCGTGATGAAAATCTTTATTTTTCTTTATTACTTCACCATCCGAAATTATATCTATAGGTCCTTTAAGAAGAACTGTTGCATTTATTTTTTTTGCAATATATCTTACATTTTCTTCACTTGGATCTAAATTGAATGTTTGTTTAAATTCCCCCCTATGTGGAGTGATCACAGCCTGTCCGTTCAAATCTGAATTTTCATCTATTGCTTGCAGAGCATCTGCGTCTATTACTATATATCTTCCGGTTTTTATTGTGAAATCTATTATTTTTCTTGCATTTTCAAGAGCTTCCCTGGATTTAGTAATACCAGGCCCTATGGAAACGGTAACATCTCTTTCTTCTATTAAGTGTTTAATTTCTTCATTAAACTCTATAAAATTATATCCACATTTTCTTAGTATCATATCCTGAAATCCAGATAAATATGCATGTATACTTTCAGGAGCGAAAAGAAATACTAGATCAGGGCCCATTCTTGATGCTGCTTTTGCCATATATAGTGGTGCACCATAAAATAGGTGACTTCCACCAATTGCTAATATTATTCCATTATCACCCTTATGGCTTTCAGGCAAGTTTTTGTTATAGGCTAAAAATTCCCCTGGACCAACAGATTCAATTATTTCAACTGGAAAGCCTACGTCTGCAACTATAATTTTTCCACAATTTGTCTCATTCATACCCTCCTTGATAAATTGCATTGTAACAGTTATTGAAGGTTTTACAGAAACATTAGTAGGAAATCCGGATGGTACATCAACAGATATAACAAATTTTCTTGCACTATTTAAAGATTCAATAACTGACCTATATGGCTCTTTAGGTTCATTTGTAATACCTATACCAAGCATTGCGTCTATGATAACATCATAATCAAAATTTAATTTTTCATCTATTTTTAATCCATTTTCTTTCGCAATTTGGAATTTTTTCTTGCACAGTGGAGATTCCGGTTCTTTTACTTTATATGCATGAACATCTACACCATTCTTTAATAGGGAAATAGAAGCTGTATATCCATCACCACCATTGTTTCCATTTCCAGCTAATACTAAAACTTTCTTTGGATTTAATTTTAGAGTTTCTTTTGCCACTGCATTTCCAGCATTGTCCATCAATTTTTCCATTTCTATACCAAAATATTCCGCATTTTTATCAAGAATTCTCGCATCAATGATCTTGAACATATATTAAAGATATAAAAATTAAATATATTAGCTTATAGTAAGAGCGCAATATTTTTTATAATAAAATTTATAATTGTTCCATATGAAAATTCATTTATCAAGAGAATATGGCGGTTGGGTAACTACAATTCTTACTTTTATTTTTTCTATTTCAATTTACCTAATTTTCGATAAAAATTTGCTTTATTTGATAATTTTTTGGATTCCAGTATTAATAGGTCTAACTTTTTATGACTTAAGAATTAATGAAGTTAGTTTATTTTATTTGTTTTTTATTTTAATAGGTATTGCATTCGCAATTTTATCATTAATATTTTTATATTACTTTATTGTTCCATACTCCTTATTCTTATTATCATATCTTCTGAGAATTAAAAAGATAAATAACATCTTTGTAACTTTAACAGGTTTAATGGGGCAAGTATTAATGCTATATTATTCCTTAGTTTATATAGGCTTTCATTCTTATCTATTTATTATTATGCTCTTTTTGTATCTTTATGGATCTGAATTTGGTGTAAGATCTTTTATTAAAAAGAATTTTTATTATTCTATATATAATTTAATTCCATTTTTCATATCCTTAATTACTTATCCAATATTTTTTTTAGCTATATTAAGATTATTTTATTTTAAAATAAAAAATATAAAATTTGTTGGTGTTTCAGAATCAACGCTTTACGCAGTGATAATAACATTTTTCTTAATCAGAGCTCTTTTGTTTCACCAGGTTTAAAAATTATGACATCTGCAATTCCTTTCAGATCTCTTTTTAGATCTTCAGGATCCTGCTTAATGACATCAAATGTATTATAATGAATGGGAATAATGTATTTTGATTTTAGAAGCTTTGAAGCATAGACAGCCTCTTTGATTCCCATAGTGAAAAATCCTCCTATGGGCAGCATTGAAATTTCTGGATGATATATTTTTCCTATTAATTCCATATCTCCAAAGAGACCTGTATCTCCAGCGTGGTACAAGCTTTTTGATCCATTTATTATGTAACCGCATGGCAGACCTCCAGAATGCTGAAAATTATCCTCACTTATTCCAGCAGTATGCAATGCGTATACCATCGTTATCTTAATACCATTAAAATCGAATGTTCCAGAAAAGTTCATTCCTATTGAATTTACTCCTTTAGAAGAAAGGTACTCAGCCAACTCATAAATGGCTATAACTGGAACATCATTCTTCTTTGCTATTTCTATTGCATTGCCCAAATGATCACCATGTCCGTGTGTAACAAGTATTAGGTCTGGTTTTAAATCATCCTTGTTCACATTTGTTGCGGGATTTCCCTCTATAAAAGGATCAATCAATATTTTATATTTGTCTTCAATCATCACAGCCGAATGTCCAAACCAGGTTATTTTCATTTTTTATCACCTCACATTGAAGATTTGCATTCAGGACAGACTAGCTGCCCCTTAAAATATGTCAATTCTGTGGAGAATTGACCGCAAATTTCACATTTACCAGCAAAGTGTTCTTCCTCAAAATATTTTTCATTATCTTCTTCTGTAGATTTATTTTCCGCAATAGCAAGTAGGTCTGGAGCTATTTTTACTATATCATTTTCAGAGAGTATGCCCATTATTCTATTTTTTTCTAAGACTGGCAATTTCCTTATCTTTTTCTTAGACATAATATAAGCTGCTTTTTCTAGATCTTCGTCCACACTTATTATCATTAAAGGTGAAGACATAATTTCTCCTAAATTTATTAGGTTTGGATCTAAGTTTCTAGCCACCACTTTAACTATTATATCCCTATCCGTTACTATGCCAACAGGCTTTGAATGTTCACTTACAATAATTGTGCTTATTCCTCTATCAACCATGGTTTTCACTGCATCTATTAATTTCGTACTAATATCCATTATTAATGGATTCTTTGACATCACTTCCGAAACTTTTATTTTTCCCATTACCCACACCAATAATAAATAGTAAGAAGTTTAAATAAATTTTTCCAATATCCAATGAAAAGGTTTTTAATAAACATTAGAATATTTGAATGAATGGAAACACCATTAATGAAACAATATTATGAAATAAAGAAAAAATACAGTGACATGATTCTATTTTATAGAGTGGGTGATTTTTATGAAACATTCGGTGATGATGCAAGAATAGTATCAAAGGAATTAAACATCGTTCTTACTTCTAGGAATAAAGAGAAAGAAAATATTCCCATGGCTGGTATACCTTATCACGCACTTTATTCATACCTAGGTAAATTGGTGAACAAAGGATATAAGGTAGCGTTATGTGAACAAATGGAGGATCCAAAAATTGCAAAGGGTATTGTAAAGAGGGAAGTTATAAGGGTATTTACTCCAGGTACAATATTTGAAGAGGAATTGCTTACAAGTGTAACCAACTATCTCTGTTCCGTAAGTTTTGAAAATGGAGCTGGTCTTGTTTTTGCTGATGTATCCACAGGTGAATTTCAAGGTTTTTGGTTTGAGCCTGGTGATAATGATTCAATCATATCTGAGCTATATAAAATAAATCCTAGGGAATTGGTTATTGCTAACTCAATTAATGATAGTTTAAAAAATTTTATAAAAGAAAAAAATATGCCATATAATATAATTAAAATAGATAGGTTTGAATCTGAATCTATAATAAAAGATCATTTTAAAATTGATGATATAAGGTCACTTAATATTCAAGATAAGGAAAGTCTGAAGATTGCACTTGCATCCATAATTGATTATCTAAGCAAGACCGATAGAGAGACTCTAAAAGTACTCAAAAATTTTAGAATATTTCAGAATAAAAATTATCTTATTCTTGACGAAACGACTTTAAAAAATCTAGAAATTTTAAAAGATTTGAGAAATGAGGAAAAGTATTCATTACTTGGGGTTTTAGATCAATGCTATACAAAAATGGGATCTAGAATATTAAGGCATTATATTAATTATCCATTTGTAGATCCGGTTATCATTAATGAAAGACTTGATGCAGTACAGGAGGCCATTTCAGATACAATAGGAAGAATGCTAGCTAGAGAGGCGCTTAAAAATTTTTCTGATATTGAAAGAATATGGTCCAGAATATTAATAGGAAAGGCAACACCAAATGATTTAATTTCATTGAAGCAATCAATTAAAAAAATTCCAGATTTGAAAAATTTCCTTAAAGATAAAAAGTCAAACTTTTTTATTTCACTGGATAAAAGAATTAATTATTATGAAAATATTGAAAAATTGATAGAAAATGCGATTAATGAAAATATTTCAGAAGGGAATTTGATCAAAATTGGTTATGATAAAATCCTTGACGAATATAGAAAGACTATTCAAGAAGTAGAAAAAAATATTTCAAAAATAGAAGAAAATGAATCAATGATCTCAGGAATAAAAAATCTAAGGGTAGGTTATAATGATGTTTTCGGATATTACATAGAAATATCAAAATCACAGGCAGCAAAGGTACCAAATCATTTCATAAGAAAACAAACCTTAAAAAATGTTGAAAGGTTTACAACCCAGCAACTGGAAAATCTTGAATTTAAAGTACAGGAAGCTAAGGCCAATATATCAACAAGGGAGCAGGAAGTGTACAAAAATGTTCTCAATGAAATATCAAAGAATGAGGGAATAAAGGATCTTGCCAATGCCATAGGTGAAATTGATTTAATTTTGAATTTTGCAGATATTTCAGTGAAAAGAAAATATGTCAGGCCTTTAGTAGATAATTCAACTTTTTTAGAAATAGAAGATGGCAGGCATCCTGTTTTAGAAAATTTCTTGGATTCTTTTATTCCTAATAATACTTTTATGGATTCAAATGAAAATAGATTTTTGATCATAACAGGTCCAAATATGGCTGGAAAAAGCACATATATGAGGCAAATAGCTCTCATTACGATAATGGCTCAGATTGGATGTTTTGTTCCTGCCAAAAGTGCAAGAATAGGAGTAGTGGATAGAATTTTCACTAGAATAGGCGCAACGGACGATATACTAAGGGGGCAAAGCACATTTATGACAGAAATGACTGAATTGGCAAATATACTTATAAATGCTACAGATAAAAGCTTAATAATTTTAGACGAAATAGGCAGAGGTACCAGCACTTTTGATGGTTTGAGCATCGCTTGGGCAACAGTAGAATATATCCATAATAAAATTAAAGCAAGAACCATTTTTGCCACACATTATCACCAGCTAATAGATCTTGAAAAATATTTAGAAGGTGTTAAAAATTACCATATACCTGTTCTACAAGAAGGTAATAAGATAATATTCACAAGAAAGGTAAAAAAAGGAGGGATATCAGAGAGCTATGGCATAGAAGTTGCGGCTATGGCAGGCTTACCCCCTTCACTTATAGAAAGGGCTAAAGAAATTCTTAATAAAATAGAAAAAGAAAATGTTTTAGAAATAAAAAAGGTCTCAAAAGAAAGACAAACAAGTTTGTATGAAATTCTTATTGCAGAATATTTAAAATCCATAAAAGAAAATATTTCGCCTGAAGAGGCATTAAATATATTAAAGGAACTAAAAAGGATGGTTCAAGGATAAATCCATGTACCATTCTTTTCTTCGAATGCATCTTTCAAACTTTCAGGGCTTGTTATTAATACTTTCCTTCCCCCGTTGGATATGAATTTTATAGCTGCGAGTATTTTTGGTCCCATGCTTCCAGGTTTGAAATGGCCTTGCTTGTAATATTCCTGAATCTCTTTAATGTTTACAGAATCTATTGGAACTTGATTTTCCTTTCCATAATTAAGATATACCTTTTCCACTGCAGTTAAAATAATTAATTCCTTTGCTCCAATGTCCTTTCCTAGCGTTGCTGCCCCCAAATCTTTGTCTATAACACCTTCTACGCCTATCAAATTACCATTTCTTCTAATTACTGGGATACCCCCTCCGCCTACAGCTATAACAATGAAACCATTATCCATTAGTGATATAATTGCATCTTTTTCTATTATTTTCATTGGTTCTGGTGAAGGAACTACTCTCCTCCATCCTCTTCCTGAATCCTCTACCATCTTCCAACCCTTTTCCCTTATTATTTCCTGAGCCTGAAATCTTGTATAGAAAGGACCTATTGGTTTTGTGGGATTTTTAAAGGCTGGATCATTCTCATCAACTTCCACTCTAGTAAGAATCGTAATTAAATCTTTATTTAATTTTCTGGATTTTATGGCATTATTAAAGCCTTGCTCAAGCATATAACCAATCATTCCCTGTGATTCAGCTCCACAAACATCAAGTGGCATTGGAGGAACAATATCCTTTGCCTGTTCATTCTGAAGTAATATCATACCCACTTGAGGGCCGTTCCCATGTGTTAATGCTACCTGGTAATTATCAAAAATCCAGGAAATGCTTTCAGCAGTTTCCTGTGCCCTTTTCATCTGTTCTTTTGCTGTTCCTTTATCACCTGGTCTTTGAAGAGCATTACCGCCAACAGCAATTACAATCTTATCCATAATTTGACACCTGAGATTACAGGTAAATAATTATGAATATAAAAAAATTAACTTTAAAAATAATATATTAGAATGAAATAATGGTAAACTATGAGCATTTTAATTAAAAATGGTCTTTTAATCACTCAAAATCTTGAAAGAAAAGTGTTTTATGGTGATATATTCATTGAAAATAATTTTATTACAGAAATAGGAAAAAATATTTCAGTTGAAGCAGATTTTAAAATTGATTCATCAAAAAAGATAGTGATGCCAGGTTTGATTAATACCCATGCGCATGTTGGCATGGGTCTTTTCAGGGGTTTTATTGAGGATCTTAAATTAGATGATTTTCTTAAAAAGACTTTTGAAATGGATGCAAAAAGGACTGATGATCATATTTACTATTCATCACTTTTATCAATGTATGAAATGGTTAGGACTGGAACTACCTCTTTTCTGGATCTTTATTATTCTGAAGACGTTATTTCAAAAGCAGCTGAAAATATTGGATTAAGAGCATTTTTATCCTGGGTAACGCTCGACGAACAGTACACTACCCAGAAAGGATCTCCATTGAACAATGCAGAAAATTTTATTCAATCGCATAAAAATAAAGAAAGAATATATCCTTCCATAGGTTTTCAGGGTGTATACGTCTGTTCAGATGATACTTTACTAAAAGGAAAAGAGATAGCTGAAAAATACGGGACTATAATGCATATGCATCTGAGTGAGACAAGGAAAGAGGTATACGATTATTTAAAAATCAAAAATAAAAGGCCGGTTGAGCACCTTTATGAAATAAATTTCTTGAATGAGAATCTTGTTGCTGCACATACGGTATGGCTTACAATGAGGGAAATTAAGCAATTGGGGGAAAAGGGTGTAAGCATATCTCATAATCCTATTAGCAATATGAAACTTGGAACTGGAGGTGCTGCACCTATCCCTGAATTTATGCAGAATAATGTAAATGTGACATTAGGTACGGACAGTAATGTTACAAACAACAATTTGGATATGTTTAATAATATGAAGATAGCAGGTCTTCTTCATAAAAATGATAAGTGGGACGCATCTGTATTAACAGCACAGGAAATACTAGATTTTGCCACGATAAATGGTGCAAAAGCGCTAAAAATGAAATCTCTTCTTGGATCTTTAGAAGAAGGTAAAATAGCAGATGTTATCATAGTAGACCCCGTCCCCAATGGAATTCCCTTGAGTAAGGAAAATGTAGTACCTAATATAGTTTATTCAATTGAGGGTTTGAATGTTGATTCAAATATAATTGATGGCAAAATTGTTATGTTAAATAAAAAAATCCAAACAGTAGAATTTGAAAAAATAATTGATTATATACAAAAAATAATTTAGAAATTTAAATACATCAAAGCAAAAACCTTCGCATCATTTACAAGATTTGATATTTTGCAATATTCATTAGGGCTATGCTCAACAGGATCCAATGTTGACCAGACAACTGCTGGATATCCTTTTCTTCTAAGTATGGCAGCTACCGTTCCACCACCTATTCCTATTATTTTTGGATTTATCTTTCTCGTTTCTTTCAATATTTTTATTAAATCTTGAACTACCTTGTCATTTATATCTGTGGGTTTTGCAGGATCCGCTTTTTGAATTATTTTTAGCTCTATCTTTGTATTGTATTTCTTCTCATATTTTTCTATGACGCCTCTTATTGTTTCTATTACATCATCTATTTTATAGGAAGGTAAAACCCTTGAATCAAAATATATAATGTCCGTTCCAGGTATGGTATTGATATTTGAAACATTAGCATCCTTTTTTGTTGGTTCAAATGTTGAATAGGGTGGTGTAAAAATTTCATTTATACTGTTAAACTTTTCATGCAATATTTTATCTATTTCTAAAGAAACTTCCATACCTATTCTATGTGCATTTTTGCCCAAATCGGGCCTAGATCCATGACTCTGTATTCCATGTGTAACTATTGAGAACCAAAGTATACCTTTCTCTGCAATTTCAATTTCTGAACCGTCTTCATTTCCTGAATCAGGTATAAGAAAAGAATCATTTTTACCAAAATCGTAATGCTCTACAAGATATTCCATTCCGTATTTACTTCCTACCTCCTCATCAGATACAGCTATGAAACCGATATTACTTTTTGTTTTTGTACCAGAATTTCTTATTGCTTTTATTGCGAATATGGCACCTATTAAAGCTTGACCGTTATCCTCTGTGCCTCTTCCATAAATTTTATCATTTTCAACATGTGCTTTAAATGGATCTGTTTTCCAGAGATTCCTATCCCCCTCAGGTACTGTATCCATATGAGCTGCAATCCAGAGCGTCCTTTCCTTATTTTGGCCATAAATTTTAGCCACAATGTTTGGCCTTTTAAAACCTAAATGATCTATTGCATCAATTCTTTTGATTTCATCGAACCCGATATCTTTAAGCAAGGATTCAACAAATTTTGCTCTCTCCTCCTCACCTTTTCCACCTGATTCAGGGCTTATCGCTACAATGGGTATCATCTTTTTCATTGCTTCGACCATTTCATTCCTTAATTTTTCTACTTCATTTTCAATCATTCTTTTTCATCCCTGCTAATTCGGGTAAAAGCATTGGAATTCCATCCTCAATGCCATATACCCTACCACACTTTATGCAAGTTAATGTTCCCTTTATTATTTCATCTCTCTTTTCAATGATCTCTAAGTTAAGTTCACCTTTGCATACTGGGCATCTCAGTATTTCTAATGTTTCTAATTTCATATGTTAAACAGCAGCCATACTCCATATATTATTGTAATTATTGCTACTACCCAGAATGCAGCATTCAAAGCTTTTACTTTTTTCACTCCAAGATCCAAGATTACACCTCTGAGGCCATTTAGACCATGGTATGTAATTGAAATAACAAATGCGATGTAAAAAGCTTTCCACCAGGGATTATGTAACCTATTCAATATGGCCTGTATAAGAATATTGTTTAAGCCATAGGCATGCATTAAAATTAAATGTACACCTAGGAAGAATACCATGAATAGAGCAGTAATCAGTTGAAACATCCATGCTACAGGCTCCATTGTTTCCTTAAGACTTTGTGTTGATGCCATGTTTATCCACCTCCAATGAATCTTGTTGCAACAATGTACGTAAGCAAGATCCATCCTATTAGACCGAGCGCCATCATTACCCAGAAGAATAGCATATTCTTCTTTGTGCCTATTCCAAATTCATTGAAAACTAACCTTATACCATTGGCACCATGGTAAAAAATTACAAAGAATAGAAGAATATCAAGAGCAACAAAGGGTGGGGATTCAACAGTAGTCAAGAAATTTTTATAAGAAGCACCTCCATTGAGAAGTTGTGAAAGGGCACCAAAATGAACATAAAGATATAATAATATTATCAAGCCTGTTAATCTGTGAAAGAGATATGCTATTCCACCATGAATATGCCTTCCTTTTATACTTAACCAATTTTTAAATGCTTCTTTAATTCCCATTATTTTTCACCATCCTTTCTACCAGTGAAAATTCTCTTAAATTCAAATACTGCTGCCTGAACTTTTAATTTCTGTATTGCACTTGCTGGATCAACATCCTTAGGACATGCTTCGCTGCATTCAGCTGAAAAATGGCATCTCCAGCAACCTTCTGGATCACTTACAACTGCAAGCCTTTTATTTTTTCCCTCATCCCTGCTATCTGCATTGAATCTGTATGCAGCCGCAAGTGCTGCAGGTCCTAAATAAAGAGGATCACTATTTGATATGGGGCAAGCAGCAACACATGCTCCGCATTTTATGCACAATGTAAGTTGTTTGAATTTAGCGAGCTGTTCTGGGCTTTGTAGCAATTGTCCTTCAGGTGTTTCTTTTCTTATTATGTAAGGTTTTACACTTTCATGCTTTTTAAAGAAATCATCAAAATCTACAACGAGATCCCTTATCCAAGGATATCCCGATAAGGGTTCTAGTTTAATTACTTTAATTCCATTTTTAGTCCCATCTGGTTTTACATTTTCTATCTGAGTTGAACATGTTGTTCTTGGAAAATTATTCACCATCATTGCACAAGAACCGCATACTTCCATCCTGCAAGAAGCCCTAAATGAGAGAGTATGATCAATGTTGTCTCTGATGTAATATAAGCCATCTAAAATAGTTGTACCCTTTTCTACAGGTACTTCATACTCTACATATTGCCATTCTTCAGGTGTACCTCTTTTTATCTTGAAAATTACTTTGTCCATTTTATCACCTCAATACTTCCTCTCTTCCGGCTGCCATTTCGTCACCCTTACAGGAATGTAACTGAGTTCAATCTTACCTGCCCTTTTTATTGCAATTGTATGTTTCATCCAATTAACATCATCCCTTTTTGGATAGTCTGTTCTGTAATGCGCACCTCTACTTTCCTTTCTTGCAATAGCGCCTAAAACCACTACTTCAGCTACTTCCAAAAGATTTCTTAGCTCAAAATACGTCATAAGATTTGTATTGTAATACATATTTTTATCTTCCACATATACATTATCAAATCTCTTTTGAAGGTCTTTTATGATTTTTAGAGCATCAGTAAGATCCTTTTCATTTCTGAAAATTCCTACTTTTTCCTGCATAGTATTTTGAAGTTCTCTCCTTAGTGTTGCTACACTCTCCGAGCCCCTTTCTTTAAATGGTTCTTTGTAAAGCCAATTTTCCTCTTCTTTTACCTTGTCCATATTTAAATCTGGAATATTTTGAATTTTTTCAACATATAGAGCAGCATTTCTTCCCGATATATCACCAAAAACTAGGCATTCTGCTGTAGAATTAGAACCAAGCCTATTCGCACCATGAATACTTACACAGGACGCTTCACCTGACGCAAAAATTCCTTTTACGGGTGACATTGTGTCATTTCCTACCTGAATACCACCCATTGTATAGTGAGCAGCTGGTCTTACCGGTATTGGCTCATCCTTAGGATTTATATTATTGAATTTTATTGCAATATCCCTTATTGCAGGTAATCTTTCCTTTATTTTCTCATCACCAAGGTGCCTTAAATCAAGGTAAACATATGGGCCCCAAGGACCAGAATATCCTCTACCTTCTAGAATTTCCCACATTATTGATCTTGAAACTACGTCCCTAGGAGCAAGTTCCATTTTCTGAGGTGCATATTTTTTCATGAATCTATCTCCATCCTTATTTAAAAGATAACCTCCCTCTCCTCTTGCGCCTTCAGTAATAAGAATACCCGAGGGAACTAGACCTGTTGGATGGAACTGTATGAACTCCATATCCTCCAATGGAAGACCTGCTCTGAGAGCCATTGCTGCCCCATCTCCTGTTACGGTGTGCGAATAAGTAGTAAATGAATACAATCTACCTAGGCCTCCAGCCGCAATAATTAATGCTTTGCCTTGGAATATCACATATTCACCAGTTTTCATATTCATTGCAGTAAGCCCTGTAAAAGTACCGTTATCTATCATTATTGATGTAACAAAATATTCCTGGAATCTTTCTATGTTTTCATAAATAAGCATTCTTTCATATAAAGTATGCAAAGCATGAAAACCTGTCCTGTCCGCTGCATATGTTGCCCTTGGGAAACTATGTCCTCCAAAAGGCCTCTGTGCTATCCTTCCATCCGGTAATCTGCTCCATGGACATCCCCAGTGATCTAGGTCCAAAACTTCCTTTGGCATAGTCCTTACAAATATTTCAACTGCATCTTGGTCTGCTAGATAATCACTACCCTTTATTGTATCATATGCATGCAAATCGTAGCTGTCACCTTCATACAATACAGCCGCTGTTCCACCCTCAGCAGCTGTAGAATGTGACCTTAGGAAAAAAACTTTGGAAACCACTGCAATTTTAAGGTTTTTATTTGTTTCAGCTGCAGAAATAGCAGCCCTGAGACCTGCCAAACCTGCACCAAGAATTATAATATCAGCCTTATGAATTTCCATTCATATCAACCTTCTTTTAAAGATATTACCTTAAATGAAAAAGTATATTTAAAAGATTCGTCATTCTTCAAAATCAATTCCAGAAT
>JAGDXS010000023.1 GCA_023261755.1 Thermoplasmata archaeon
CTTTTGATGAAAGAGGTATACCAGAAATACCAAACCTGAACATTTAAACACCTTTTATACATTTAATGCAAATTTAATTAATTAACTTTTGCACTAAATTTCTAGTAGAAATTTATCATATTCCATGATTCTTGCTTTTTTAATGTTAAGCATTTCCCTTATTTTTTCTTTTCTTTCTTCAATATACTCGACAAATTTAGATTTTTTTTCAGGGTATAGATCCATTATTCTTTCAGCGTTTTTTATCAGTGAAATCTGTATTTTCACATTAAAAGCTAAATCCTTATCAATGCCTTCAAGATGCAAATCCATATAGGTTAATTCACTCTCTCTTATTTTAATTTTTTAGGTATAAATTCTTTAATGTGAGGTCTAATTTTCTCTACTATTTCTCTAGAATTTCCCTCAAATTCTGGTATCATTATATTTTCTATGTGCTTATTTTTGTACCTGTTCATTATGTAACCATTCACCTTTAAACCCATATGCTCAAGATCTTTCCCTATTTCCTTCCCCTGTATATAGGAAAGATCATCGTCAGTTTCAATCACCCAGAAATTTGTATCATTTTTAATAAGATTCCACACATTTTTAGCAAGATCTTTCCAGTTTTCCAAAATCTCTAAGGGATCCTTTGCACCTCTTTTTATAATGGTTAAAGTGTCTTTTATGGACAAATAAAATTTTATGTCCCTGTTAATATGTTCATAAAATTCCATTTCAGTTACCAAAAGATGTAATGTTGAAGATGAAGCAGCAGTGTCCCATATAATTATATCAAAATCATTTTTTATATCCAAAAGTTTTGCAAGCAGAAATTCATCTGCTATTCCTGGAGCCTTGGATATGTGTTCTATAATTTCTGGTCCTAAAGAAAAAAAGCTTGATATTAAATTATAAACTTCTTCTCCATACTTCTTTTTCCATTCTTTCTGAGCATCAAATTCAGTATATTCAATGATACTAAGTCTGTCTATTTTCTCATTGAATATATAATGTGTCATGGGCATAAAATCCATTGAAATTAAACATGTGTCATAACCCGATTCTGCGTACTCAAGAGCAAATGCTGAGGAAATTGATGTTTTCCCTACACCACCCTTACCCACAAGTGAAATAATCATTCTATCATCCTGTAAAGATTCTTAATTCTTTTATCAATTTTATTTTTTGTAATAAATTCATAAACATTCTCTGGAACAGAATTCTTCCATTCAAGATCCATTGCAATTCTCTTCCTTATTTCTGAACCTTGATAAATTTCTCTGCTTTTAAATTCAATTCTTTTTACTTTAATATCATCATTTTCCATAAGAATTTTAACAAGATCATTGTTAGAATAACAAATATCAAACTTCGGAAGCATAATTTTTAAATGATGTACCCATTCTGCATTATTAGGGATATTCTCCATTGGGACTATAATTAAATCTTCCGATTTTAAATTCAATTCCATTATTGTTTCAAAAATCATTTCAAATCTTTCACCAGCTGTCATTGGATTTTTAAATGTAAATGATTCACCTGCATTTTCAATTATTATCATTATAGAATCATTTTCATCCAAAATCTTTTTAATTGCATATAGATGGCCATTATGAAATGGTTGAAATCTACCAGGAAATATGGCTCTCATAAATAAACATAATGCAGAACAGATAAAAAAAATTAATGTATTTCAAAAAATTTGAAAATAATTCTTCACTCAATTAATTAACAAATAAGGATTTAATGAAAAAGATTATTAATAAATTTCACTTTAAATGGATGATGAGAACCCACTATACAAATCAACTAAAGGATTTGGAAAATGGAACATATGTAACAATTTGCGGCTGGATTCAAGAAATAAGAAATATTGGTAATATTGCATTTATTATAGTAAGGGACAGGGAAGGCATAGCACAGGTAACTCTCCTCAAAAATGATCATGGTGATGAAGAATTTCAGAAAATAGTTTCCCTATCTAGGGAAAGTACAATATGTGTAAAAGGTAAAATTAACAAAAATACAAAAAGTAAACTTGGTGTTGAAATATATCCTGAAAAAATAGATATACTAAGCATTGCAGAAGCACCATTACCCATGGGTGTTGTAGATAAGGTTTCTGTTGATATTGAAACAAGGTTGAATGAACGTTTTATGGATTTAAGAAGGCCTGAAGTTCTTTCACTATTCAAGGTTGAATCATCATTAGGAAAAAGTATAAGGAGAACGCTAGAAGAAGATGGGTTTTTGGAAGTTCATACCCCAAAAATTATTGCCACAGCGACAGAGGGTGGTACAAATCTGTTTAAAGTTAAATATTTTGAAAAGGATGCATATCTTGTTCAAAGTCCACAACTCTATAAGCAAATAATGATGGCTGCTGGATTCGATAGAGTATATGAAATAGCACCTGCCTTTCGTGCAGAGGAGCACAATACAACAAGGCATCTCAATGAATTTATCTCCATTGATATTGAAATGAGTTTTGCAACACATGAAGATGCAATGAGTCTTCTAGAAAAAGTAATAACAAATGCAATTGAATTTGTGATAAAAAATAATAAGGATGATATGAATAGATTAAATTTAAATTGGAAGATCCCTGAAAGACCTTTTCCTAGAGTAACATATTCAGAATTGTTGGACTATGTAAACAAAAATGGTGTCGAAATGAAGTTTGGAGAAGATTTTTCAAGCGAGGCTCTAGAATTAATAGGGAAAAAATACAAAGAATTTTATTTTATAACTCGCTGGCCTATGGAAACTAGAGCATTTTATGTTATGCCATGCGAAGATGACCCAACCTTTGGAAAGGCCTTTGATCTACAATATGGTGAAAGGGAAATAACATCTGGTGCTCAGAGAAACCATAATTATAATTCACTAAAGGAAAATATAGAAAAAAAAGGTCTTGATCCAAAAAGTTTTGAATTTTATTTAGAGGCATTCAAATACGGAATGCCACCACATGCTGGGTGGGCAATAGGCCTTGAAAGACTAACAATGATATTAACGGGTGTAAAAAATATAAGGGAGGTAACACTTTTCCCAAGAGACAGGAAAAGAGTAGTCCCGTAATCACTCATATTCACCATTTTCCTCTAGCTCATCAAAATCCAAGTCTTCCAAATCGCCATTTTTTATTTGATCCAATTCTTTTTTTATCTCTTTCTCCTCCTCATAAAATTGCTTCTTTTTCTTAGAGGTCATACCATTCAAGCCTCCATAAATAATTAAAAAAAACTATTACTTAATCTTTTTCAATAAAATTTATAGATGGGACCGCCGGAATTTGAATCCGGGTCGCCAGCGCCCCAGGCTGGTAGGATGGACCAATCTACCCCACGGTCCCATATGTTAGTCAAATTCAATTACTTCATCTATGAGATCAATGTGGGAAACAATCATTCTCCTGCAACAGTATCTTTTTACTCCAAGATCATCAAAAATTTTTGAAATTTCTTCTTTTGTAGGTTCCCTCTTTTCAGTGTTTCTTATTCTTTCTACCTCATCCCTGAATTTTATGTAGTCTGTTGCAATGACCCTTCCGCAGGAAAAACATCTAACAGGTATTATCATTTTTATTTCACCTGTAAGATTTTTGCCTCTTTGCCCTAGCACCACGACCCATTGGAAGCTTGGGTAACTTTCTCCTTACATCATTTACAAGTAATGTCCTATCATACTCTTTGAATAACTTTTCAATATTTGAATCAGAAAAGTATTGATTAATTGCTCTTGCTATAGCTGTTCTACTTGCTTCAGCTTGACCTACGATTCCGCCGCCCCTTACATTAACATCTATATTTATTTCATTAGCTTTATCACCTATCAAAAGAATAGGCTCCTTGATCATAGTCTTTAGAATTTCTGGCTTATAAATATCAATGGGTATTTTGTTAATTCTCACTATACCTTTACCCTCCCTAATAACTGCCCTAGCTACAGCAGTTTTTCTTTTCCCGGAAGCTACAATTACTTTCATTCTTTCACCTCAAACTTTGCACCTAAATTTCTAGAAATTTCACCAAGTGTTATTTTATTTCTAATTTTTCTGTAAATAGCATCGTCAATTTTCTCAATCTTAGATTCATCAATGTTATCAGGCTTACCTATGAAAACCTTCAATCTTTTATATGCTTCCCTACCATGTGATGTTTTAAATGGAAGCATACCCCTTACAGTTCTTCTTAATATTCTGTCTGGCATCCTTGGATAATGAGGCCCTTTTCTAACGGAGCCTCTCTGCCATTTCTCCAGGTAATCATTTAATATGAATTCCTTATTTCCAGTAACAACAGCTTTCTCTGCGTTAATTATGATTACCTCTTCTCCATTAAGCAACATTTTAGCGACATGAGATGAAAGTCTTCCCAAAATATTATCAGTGGCATCAATAATCTTCATTGAAATCACCCAAAAATCCTCACTTCTTTTCCCTTTGGATTAATGGCCATCAGTTCTTTTATTGTTAATACTTTACCACCCGCACTTTCTATCTTTTCTTTCGCCTCAGAGGAAAATTTGAAAGCCGATACTGTTACTTTTTTTGTTAATATCCCTGCTCCTAGAACCTTTCCAGGAACTAATATTATGCTATCATTTTCAGCATACCTTTCTATTCCGCTAAGATTAACCTCAGGCCAGACACGTAAAGGTTTTTCAAGCCTTTCAGCAATGTCTCGCCAGATGTTCACATTTTCCTCTCTTGATTTCTGCTTTAAAGTCCTTATTAAATCAATCAATTCTGGATTTGTTTTGCTCATCTGACTCACCCGACATTTGCGTAAGGAATAAAAAGATTGAATTAATAAATCTTTTCTCAAATTACCATTAAAAATGTTAAAATATCATAATTCAATTTTTGAAGATATGGATTTTATATTTGCTCCTAAAAGTGTAGCTGTAGTCGGTGCATCTAGCAAAGAGGGTAAAATAGGGTATGAGATAATGAATTCTTTAAAGGAAAGTAAAACTAAACTATTTCCTGTTAATCCAAATGAAAATGAAATAATGGGTTTCAAATGTTATAAAAATGTATCAAGCATTCCTGAAAATGTGGATTTAATGGTAATAAGTTTGAATGCAAATCAAATACCACAGGTTTTGGAGGAAGGAGCAAAAAAAGGGATCAAGGGTGCAGTAATAATATCTGGTGGCTTCGGTGAAGTTTCACAGGAAGGTGCAATTCTGGAAAATAATATAAGAAAAATTTCAAAAAATTTTGGATTAAGAATAGTAGGCCCAAATTGCATTGGTGTTTTTTCATCCATTGATGGTTTTGACACATTTTTCCAGGCAAGGGATGCGATGAAGCGTCCCGGTCCAGGGCCAGTTTCTTTCATGACACAATCTGGTACCTATGGTGTAACTCTTTTAGAATTAATGAAAGAAAATAGCATAGGAGTTAGTAAATTTATTAGTTTTGGGAACAAAGTAGATATTAATGAGGTAGACATGCTTGAATATTTCAAAACAGACAAAAACACTAGAATCATAAGTGCATACTTGGAAAGCTTTTCAGATGGAAGGGCATTTTTTAATTTAGCAAAAGAGATTTCAAAAATTAAGCCTATTATAGTTTTAAAGGCAGGTAGAACCTTTGAAGGCCAGAAGGCAGCAAAATCGCACACAGGGGCCCTTGCTGAAAACCACGTTATTTTTGAAGGATCTATGAAACAATCGGGTGTTATAGTCGTTGATGATATTGAAGACATGGTTGATATAATCAAAATACTAGCACATCAACCTCTTCCATCTGGAGGGAATGTTCTTCTACTTACAAATGGTGCTGGACCTTGCGTTGTGACAGCAGATGCAATAGGGATGTCTAAAAATCTAAAAATGGCAGAATTAAATGATTTTCAGAAAAATGAATTGAAAAAAATACTTCCTGATTATTCTATAATATCTAATCCTTTAGACCTTACCGGATCGGCAACTCCAAAATGGTATGAGAATGCACTTGATGTGCTTAAAGGATCTGACAATATAGATATCTTCGTTCTTTATTTTGTAATTCCAAATGCACCAATATACCGAAATATTAATGAACTATTTGAACTATTTAAAAAGAATTGGAACAAACCAATAATGGCTGTAATGGCTGGAGGTACGTATACAAATGAAATATCGAAAAATCTGGAAAAAATGCATATACCAGTTTTGCCCACCGCGAGGAGGCTTGTAAATGCACTTGACAAAATTGTTGAATACTCCAGATGGAAAGCTAATCATCATAAGAAAAGCTGAGGAATATGATGCAAATGGTATTATAGATTGCTTTAACGATGTAATGAGCGAAGAAATATATCTTCTGGGTGACGTATATCTTGGTGGCGAAGAATTTCTATCAATGAGAATAGAAGATCAGGAAAATGAGTTAATTCTCGTTGCAGATCACAATAAAAATATTATTGGTGTTTTAACACTCACAAGGGAATCATACAGAAAAAATAATCATGTGGCAGTTTTAGGAATTGCAATAAGATATGGTTATAGGCATATGGGCATAGGGACTGTATTAATGAAAACATCCTTCGAATGGGCAAAGGAAAATGGAATAGAAAAGATATGCTTAGAAGTTTTTTCAACAAATAAAAATGCAATTTCACTTTACCAAAAGCTTGGATTTGAAATAGAAGGTATAAAGAAAAAACAATTTAAGATACGAGGAGAATACGTAGACGATATTCTAATGGCTAAATTTTTATAAGTATTATGATATGAACTTTTATGAAATTCAGAATTCAAAAATCGGATTATATAATTGGAAGAAGGACAGCATTCTTGAATATTTATGACGCAGAGGCGTTAGGTGTCAAGGAAAATTCAAGAATAATTGTTGATTTCGGTAATTATAACAGCATATTTTTTGTTTCATTATCAAAAAATCAGGTGAACAGGAGCGAAGTAATAATAACTGCAGATTTTTCAAATGAAATTAATGATGAATTCGTAAATATCATGCCAGCTCCCCCATTGAAGTCCGTAGATTCCATAAAGAGAAAAATTTATGGTAAAAAATTATTGCAGGATGATTTTGAATCAATAATTAAGGATATTAATGATGAAAATCTTTCACAAATTGAATTATCAAGCTATGTTACATCGCTTCAAACTGTTGGTTTAGATGATGATGAGATTATTTATCTAATAAATTCAATGGTTTCACATGGGGAAAAGATAAATTTTGAATATGAAGTATACGATGTACATAGTATTGGAGGAGTTCCTGGAAATAAATATGCATTAATAACTGTGCCAATACTTGCATCATTAGGTTTAAAAGTCCCGAAAACATCTTCAAAGGCTATAACAAGTGCAGCTGGTACTGCGGATGTGATGGAAGTACTTGCAAATGTGAACCTGAAGGCAGAGGAAATTAAAAAAATTGTAGATAATGTAGGAGCTACACTAACCTGGGGTGGATCTATTAATATAGCTCCAGCAGATGATAAAATAATCAAGGTGGAACAGCCTCTAGGAATTGACCCTATCCCCCAGTTAATTTCATCCGTATTATCAAAAAAAGTGGCTACTAGCATAAGATATCTTCTTATAGACATTCCAATGGGTAATGAAACGAAAGTCCAAGATGAACAATCTGCAAGATCACTTGCTGAAAAATTTATAAGGATAGGAAATAGAATTGGTCTCAAGATTGAATGCGCAATAACTTATGGAGGTCAGCCCTTGGGAAGAGCTATAGGTCCAGCAATTGAGGCGCAAGAGGCACTTAGGGCATTGGAGGGTAAGCAAACATCCAACAGTTTTATTGTAAAATCATTGGAAATTGCAGCATTGATGCTTGAGATATCAGGGATATCTGAAAGAGGTGAAGGCATAGAAATAGCTAGGGATACCCTCAGAAATGGCAAAGCTAGAGAAAAGTTCTTTGAAATAGTTAACGCTCAGGGAAGCAAGGGGATAGAAAAAAGTGAAGATATACAACTTGGGGAATTTACATATGATATTTTATCAGGATTTGATGGATATATTTCCTATTTGTCAAATAGATCTTTAGTTGAAATTGCTAGAATTTTAGGAGCACCGCATATAAAAGAAGCAGGATTATGGGTTTATAAGAAAATAGGTGATAAAGTAGAAAAAAATGAACCAGTCCTTCGCCTTTATTCAAAGAATAAGGAGAAATTGGAACAGGCAGTTAGGTTGTCAAGGAAAATAAAATTGTACAGCATAGAGGGCATGGTAATAGAAAATATACCAGATATAAAAAGGAGTAAAAGGATCTGGGAGGTAAAAGAATGAAACTGAAGATTCTATATTTTGGAATATTCAGGGACATTACTGGAAAAATAAACGAGACCATAGATTTCACTGGAAAAGATCTTGAAGATTTAAAAAAATATCTAAATGAAAAATATCCAAATATTGTAAATGAAAATTTTATCGTTTCTATAAATTATAAATATGTCGATGGGAATGAAAAATTAAAAGAAAATGATGAAATAGCAATAATGTCCCCTGTAAGTGGAGGTTAATCTTCAACGATTTCGTATTCATATGTTACCTTTGCACCAGATCTCTTGAACATAATGCTTGCTGAACAATATTTTTCCTGTGAAAGCTCTATGGCTTTAATGAGTTTCTCATTTTTTATTTTTCCCTTGGCTATATATTTAATTTTAACTTCAGTATAAACTCTGGGAGGCTCATCAGCTCTTGTGCCTTCCACTTCAACTTTTAATGCTGTAAGCGGTTCTTTCATTTTTCTTAATATATCAACCACATCAATTGCAGTACAACTACCCAAACCTACCAAAAGAAAATCCATAGCCGAAGGTGCTATTATCCTTCCACCATCTATTGTTAAAGAATGTTTTCCATCAACTGTAGATATGAATTTATCCTCTTTTATCCAATCAATTTCTATTTTCATTAAAACTTTCAAAAATCTGGGGTACAAAAATTTTCTGTTAATAAAATTGACAATTGTTCAATAGATAAAATTAATAACTTTAAATGGATTTACCATAAAAGGAGATGTGTTGTTATGCCTGAGACCCTTATTTATAGATTAAATTTCAAAAGGGTACCAATAAAAAGAACCAAACCTGAAGAAAGGATTAAGGATTTTAAATCTCCCGTTATACTTGGATACACAAAAGCAGAAGCTATGAGAGAAGCATCCAGATGCATGGGATGCGGTCTTTGTATACAGGGCTGTCCTGCAAGGCTTGATATACCAGGATATGTCCAAGCAATTGCTAGAGGAGAGTTTGAAAACAGTCTCAGGATCATTTTAAGGGATCTGCCATTCCCTGAAATTTGTGGTAATATTTGTACACATAGGTGTGAAGATAATTGTGTTTATTCTGAACCTGTTGCAATAAGGCATCTAAAAAGATTTGTTGCTGAACAGTTCAAGGATTATGCCCCTGTAATTAATCATAATAAAAAAGAAAGCACTGGAAAAAAAGTAGCAATTATAGGTTCAGGACCAGCAGGTCTCACAGTTGCTTACTATCTCTCTTTATATGGTGTTGATTGCACAGTTTATGAAGCATTACCAGTTCCGCTTGGAATGCTCAATGTTGGAATCCCTAAATATAGATTGGCGGCATCAGTTATTGAGAAAGAATACAACTTTGTAAAAAATGCTGGTGTCAAATTTTTATTTAATACTAAGGTTGGTGTAGATATACCTTTCAAAAAAATTTATGATGAATTTGATGCAGTATTTCTTGGCATAGGCACCATGATGGGCAATATGACAGGAACTCCAGGCAGTGATGGTAAATACGTATACCATGCCCTTGATTTCTTAAGGATGGCAAATTTAGGAGAAACAATTCCAATGGGGAAGAAAGTGGCAATAATTGGTGGTGGATTTACAGCAATGGATTCAGCTAGAACAGCTCTAAGGTTAGGTGCAGAAAAAGTTTATGTATTGTACAGGAGAAGGGCAGAGGATAGGCCAAGCTATCCTAGTACAAATGCTGAAGAAGAGATGGAAGAAACAGTTGAAGAAGGTGTAGAATTCTGGTGGAAGATTACACCTATTGAATATGTTAAAGACAGCAATGGATTCATCAAAGGAATTAGATACTGGAAGAATGATATGGTACCAGATCCAAGGGGAGGTAGATTAAAACCTGTACCAATAAAGGATGTTGAATTTTTTGTTGAAGTTGATACAATCATAGAAGCTACTGGACAGGTACCTAATCTTTCATTTATACCAAGTGATATACTTCAAAATTTAAAAATGAAAGGTAATGAAATAATCGTTGATGAAAAGGGAAGGACTTCTATACCAAAAATATTTGCTGGTGGAGATGCTACAAATGAAACTAAGGATTTCATTTCAGCTGTTGCAGACGGGAACAAAGCAGTAAAAGGCATTTTAGAATTTCTTAGAATAGATTTCTCAACAATGAGGAAGGTGGAATGTCTAAAGGTTTCGGAAGAAATGAAAGAAACTTTTGGTAAAGATGTAGTATGCGATGAATTCCTGAATGTCCAGTAAAAAGAAAAAATAATATGTTTGTTTACGATATCTAGTTTAATGGATGATCCAGCAAAAAAATACTTTAATTGTAACGATAAGGAGAGGGCTGTATTCGAGGCTGGCATTAAATTAGGTACTATATATCATCAATTTGTAGGTACCCCATTCAATTCATCCAACATTACTGTTCTGGAAAAAGCAATAGAGGAGAGTGTAAAGGTTCAGCCATTCGTAAAAGGAATAAAGGTTAGAATAAATGCAGAAAGGATAAAAAAGGGTAAGGGATTATATAAATATCTTACACTTACCGGTGACATGCTCGATGTAGATCTTGTAATAGAATATAACAATATAGAAGCATATTGTTCAATGAAATATATTGAAGAAATGAATTATCCTCTTATGTTTATAAGGGAAATAAGAGTGAAATAGTTATGTATGTTAAAATAGGTATAAGCGGATTACCGGGTGTTGGAAAAACAACAACCCTGTTAAAAACAATAGAACTATTAGAAAAAGAATTTACAGTGGGAGGAATAATTACTGAGGAGGTTTTGGATGGCAAGGATAGAATAGGTTTTACCATTATGGATTGGGCAACAAAGGAAAAAGCAATGTTTGCATCCAAAAATTTTCAATCTAGATACAGGGTAGGTAAATATGGCATAGATACAAAAATCCTGGATGATTTAGGTGTACGTGCACTTGAGTCAGCCAAGGAAAAAGACATAATTATAATTGATGAAATAGGAAAAATGGAATTAGAATCTAAAAAATTGAGCGAAAAAATAAAGGAAATACTTGACATGGAAAAAAATATTATTATGACATTGAATAAGAAATCAAGAAATCCAATACTTCAAGATATAAGAAGAATGGATGATGTGAGAATTTTAGAGGTGACGCCAATAAATAGAAATATTCTTCCATTCAAAATTTTGAGCATTATAAAAGGTGAACAGATCTGAATTTAAAATGATTATCAGGGAAGGTTTAATAGAATTAGAATTAAATTCAATAGCGAAGGGGAATGGGCCTGGAAGAAAGGCGCCTGGATATTATTCCCAAGCTATGGTAATATCACGTGATCTAACAATATCTGTTCTTAAAAACTATTTTTATGGAAGTTTTAAGGCTCTTGATATGCTTGGTGGCTCTGGTATACGTGGTTTAAGAATTGAAAAGGAATGCAAAGCAGAAGTAACAATAAATGATAACAACCCTAAGGCATTGGAAATTATAAAAAGGAATAGGGAATTAAATTTTTCTAAGGCTAGGATAACATCATTAGATGCTTCAAGATGCATAGAAAATTTCTATGATTATATAGATATAGATCCATACGGGTCGCCAGTACCATTTTTAGACCCAGCATTGAAATCAATAAAAAAGTATGGTCTAATTGGAGTTACGGCAACTGATCTCCCCAATCTAACTGGCACGAATTTTAAGAAAGGTATAGAACTTTATCATTCAAAGATAATTAGAAATTATTACAGTCATGAATCGGGTTTAAGAGCTCTGATTTCATTCATAATAAAAAGGTCAGCTGAATACGAATTGGCTCTAAGACCAATACTATCATTCTATGGCGGATATTATTACAGAATATTTTTTAAGGTAGAAAAAGGATCTAAAAAATTGGAAAAAAATTTAGATTATATTCAATCACTTAATTATCTATCAAGAAATAAAGAACTTGGTCCTATATGGATAGGCAATATCCATGATACAAATTTCATTAAGAACTTGATAATAGAAGATTATATGCAGAATTCAGAAAAAATTAAAAAATATAAAGAAATATTTTTAAATGAAAATATTTTATTTTTCTATTCTCTTGAAGAATTATCAAAGAAATTTAAGAGAAACATACCTAAAATTGATGAATTTATTAGTTATTTAAAGGATTTGGGTTATAGTGCATCTAGAACACAATTTTCAAATATAGGTATTAAAACAAATGCATCTTTCGTTACATTAAGAAAAATTTTTAATGAAAGATTTATAAAGTAAAAAATGTTTATGAATTGAAATGAGGTGAAAAATTATGCAACCAGCACAAATGGCTTATGATCGTGCAATAACGGTTTTCTCGCCAGAGGGAAGGTTATATCAGGTTGAATATGCAAGAGAAGCTGTAAAAATGGGGTCAACCACAATAGGAATCAAATTTAAGGATGGTGTTGCTCTTATTATAGATAAAAAGGTAAGAAGCAGATTAATAGAACCTAAAAGTATTGAAAAAATATACATTATAGATGATCACATAGGTGCTGCATCATCAGGTTTAATGGCAGATGCAAGAATTCTTGTAGATTATGCAAGGGTGAGCGCACAGGTTGAAAAAATAACATATGGAGAAAAGATAGGTGTAGAAGCACTTGTAAAGAAAATTAGCGATTATGTTCAGCAGTATACTCAATACGGTGGTGTAAGACCATTTGGTACGTCTCTTTTAATTGCAGGAATAGACGACACGGATGTTTATCTATTTGAAACTGAACCTAGCGGAGCGTTCACAGGTTATAAAGCATCATGCATAGGCAGGGGAAGAGAATCAGTTATGAATCTTTTTGAAAAGGAATATCAGGAAGATATGGATCAAGACAGTGCCATATTGCTTGCTCTAAAAGGCCTTAAACAGGTATCTGAGGATCCCAATCAGCCTCTGGTAGTAGAAATAGGTTTGATTACAAAAGGTAAAAAGTTTGAAATAATGGCTCAGGAAGAAGTTGAAAAATATTTAAAAAGATTGAATGAAGCCAAGTGAATTAATATGGTAAGAGTGGAGGATGCAATTGTAGCGAGATATGAATCCAAGGGTCATAAACTAGAAATTCTAATAGATCCTAAAGTTATAGATCTAGTTAAGGAAGGAAAGGTAAATAACGTAGTTGATTACATGGTAATAGATCAAGTATTCAAGGATGCTAGGAAGGGAGACAAGGTAGGCGATGAGGTTCTAAAGGAAGTTTTTGGTACTACAGATATAAATGAAGTTGCAAAAACAATAATCTTAAAGGGACAGGTTCAATTAACAACAGATCAAAGGAGAAAAATGTTAGAGGAGAAGAAAAAACAGATAGTTGCAGAAATAGCAAAGAATGCTATAAATCCTCAAACAAATGCACCACATCCACCTCAAAGGATTGAAAAGGCCATAGAAGAAGCAAAGGTACACATAGATCCTATGAAAAGTGTTGAGGAACAGATACCCATTGTTCTTAAGGCAATAAAAGTGATACTTCCAATAAGAATAGAAAAGATAAAGGTTGAAATTAAAGTATCATCTGATGGATATGGTAAAATATATCAAGATATAGTGAAATCCGGTACATTGCTCAAGGAACAATGGTTAAATGACGGATCTTGGGTAGCTACAGTTGAAATTCCTGCGGGAATACAAACTGAATTTTTTGATATGTTAAATAAAAAAACTCATGGCAATGTTGAAACCAAATTTGTTAAAGGGTGAAATTAAAGATGGAGAAGATTAGAGAAATAGTTCTACCAGGTGAAGAAATTATATTGGGTGAAAATAAGCCAGGAAATGGTATTTTTATAGAAAATGGAAAGGCTTATGTGGAATATTTAGGAGTAAAATCTATTAAATCGGGTTATGTAAACATAATCCCCCTTTCAGGAAAATATCAACCTCAAAAGGGTGACAAGGTAATAGGAAAAGTTGTAGACATATTATCATCAAACTGGGTAGTTGATATAAATGCACCATACCTTGCACCACTTCATGTGAATGATACACCATGGAAGGTTGATTTTGGTGACACAAGTAAATACCTTAACATTGGTGATACAATTTTGGCAAAGGTAATGAGCGTAAATGAGGTCAAACAGGTGTGGCTTACTCTTAAGGAACCAGGATTAAGAAAATTGCAGGGTGGCCACATAATAACTGTTTCACCGACAAAAGTACCAAGGATAATTGGTAAAGATGGATCCATGATAAAGATATTAAAGGATATGACAAATTCAAAAATTTATGTTGGTCAAAATGGTATAATTTGGGTAGAAGGCACCACAGAATCTATACTTCAGGTTGTGGGTGCTATAAGATTAATTGAAAGGGAAGCACATATTATTGGTTTAACTGATAGGGTAAAGGAATATTTATCAAAACCTAAAAAGGGAGAATGATGAATCATGAGTGGAATGAAAACTGATTTAAAATTAATTGATGAAAATGGAAAAAGAATTGATGGAAGAGGGTTTGATGAGCTCAGACCAATTAAGATTGAAGCTGGCGTTTTGGAAAGGGCTGATGGATCGGCATATATAGAATGGGGCGGCAACAAAATAATAGCTGCTGTATATGGGCCAAGAGAGGTGTATCCTAAGCATATGCAGGATCCAAGTAAGGCTGTTCTTAGGGCCAGATACAACATGGCCGCATTTTCAGTGGATGAAAGAAAAAAACCTGGTCCTGATAGAAGGTCAATTGAGCTTTCAATGGTAATATCAAATGCATTAAGTTCAGTGGTATTTTTGGAACAATTTCCTAGAACAGCCATTGATGTATTTATAGAGGTACTTCAAGCCGATGCTGGTACGAGAATAGCAGGACTTACAGCTGCATCTGTAGCTCTTGCAGATGCTGGCATACCAATGAAAGACCTAATAGTAGGATGTGCAGCTGGAAAGGTAGAAAATACAATAGTATTGGATCTTAACAAAGAAGAAGACAATTTTGGACAGGCGGATTTACCAGTTGCAATAATACCAAGAACTAAGGACGTAGTTCTTTTTCAGATGGATGGGGATATGACTCAGGAAGAGATTGATAAGGCTATGGACATGGCCATAAATGCAGCAATGAAAATTTATGATTTACAAAAGGATGCTTTAAAAAGAAAATATTTCAGCATAGTACAGGAGGATGAACAATAATGAGCAAATTTACAGAAAGCGTTGTATCTGAAATTAAGAAAGATTATATTCAAAAATTACTTTCACAGGGGTCAAGGCTTGACGGGCGCGCTTATGACGAATTTAGGAAAATTGAAATAGTAAAAAATTTTGTTCCCAGGGCATGTGGATCAGCTCTGGTGAAAATAGGAAATACCCAGGTTCTTGTTGGAGTGAAGATAGAGCCTGGAGAACCATTTCCAGATACACCTGACACAGGTGTTTTAAGCACAAATGCTGAACTTGTCCCTCTTGCTTCACCAACGTTTGAGGCTGGCCCACCTGGGGAAGAAGCAATAGAACTTGCAAGGGTAGTTGACCGTGGTATAAGGGAAAGTAAGGCAGTCGATCTAGAAAAGCTTGTTATAAAACCGGGAGAGCTTGTATGGGTAGTATTTGTAGATATACATGTTCTTGATTATGACGGAAATTTGTTTGATGCCTCTGCCTTAGGTTCAATAATAGCACTAAAGAATTCCATAATTCCTGCCAGTAAATTTAATCAAGGCGATGATTTTCCATTACCAATGAACCATTATCCAGCTACGGTAACATTTGCAAAAATTGGTGATAATATGGTAGTGGACCCAAATCTTGATGAAGAGAATATAGCACATGCCAGGATAACAATAAGTTCTGACGAATCTGGGCGTATTCATGCTATACAAAAAGGATTAGAAGGTACATTTAAAATCGAAGAGATTAAGAATGCGATCAGCATGGCGATTAGTATTGGTAATAAATTAAGAGATGAATACATATTAAAAGGTGATTAAAATGTCAAAGAGGACTAAGAAGGTAGGAATAGCTGGAAGATTTGGTCCGAGGTATGGCGTTGCACCAAAGAAGCAATGGAAAGATATAATGGAGCAAAGAATAAGCACTTATGTATGTCCTAATTGTGGCCATAAAACTCTTAGAAGGGTAAGTACGGGCATTTGGTCCTGTTCTAGATGCGGATATACCATGGCAGGAGGAGCATACATTCCATTTGTTAGGAAAGAGATAGTAAAGGAGGGAAATGAGAATGTCCAGGTTTAGGTGCGCAATCTGCGGAAGGATTCACGAAGGGGAGATTGATGCACAAAACCTTTCCTGTGAATGTGGGTCAACAATATTTTACAAGGAAAGGCCAAATATTAAGAGGGTATTTACCTCTGACTAAGAAAACTTTTAATATAGATTGGCATGGTGTTCCAATACTCCTCCTTAGAGGATGGTGAAAATACATATGCGTATGAGCTTAAGTGAGGAAAGGAAAAGAGATTTAACAGTACTGATATTGATGGTATCAATAGTTCTTCTAGGTCTATTTTTAAGGACTTATTATGTAGCGATACCATCAATACAGAATGGTTTTGCAGTTTCGGGTGGATCGGATTCATATTACCATGAAAGAGTAATTGATTACATTGTTGCAACTGGGCATCAGCTCATACGCGATCCAATGCTTAATTATCCTATAGGAATGAACGATCCAAGGCCACCGATATTTGAGTGGTCTGTAGTTGCGATGGCATACTTGTTCCTACCCTTTGTAGGAAGTATGTCAAATGCAATTGGATATTCTCTAATAATGATTTCAGCAATATTCGGCGCTCTAATAGCAATACCCATGTACCTTATGGGCAAGGAGGCATTCAATAGGAAGGTTGGAATTATTTCAGCATTCTTGATTGCAACAAGTGCAGCAAACATGATGCGAAGTGTAGCATCATGGGGTGGATATGATGTTACAATACTTTTCTTCGCTGTATGGACATGGTATTTCCTTCTTAAGGCATTAAAGAGTATAAATCGTAGTGTTTGGGTAGAAAATTATTTAAGTTTGTCCAGCTGGAAAAAAGGTACAAAGAAATTTTTCAGCGAAAATAAAAAAGCTGTTGTATATTCAGCCTTATCTGGTATAAGTTTGGCCACCGTAACATTAATGTGGCAGGGATTCGCTTATGTAGAAGCAATAGTATTAATTTATTTAGTAATTCAGGTATTTTATAATAGGTTTAAAAATGTATCATCATTCCATATCTTATGGATAACTGTGATCATAGGACTTTTCACATACCCAATTTCAATACCATATTATCATGCAGATGTAACTAATATATTTACTAATTCATATTTTGCAACTCCACTTTATCTTATGCTGTTCACAATAATATTGATTCTTTTCATAGAATTCACATCTAAATTACCATGGACATTTACATACTCATTAGCTGCAATTTTCATTGCAGCGATAGTTCTCATAGGTTATTTCTTCGTACCATCCATAATGACTTATATTTACACAGGTGAGGGTTATTTTGTAAAATCACCAATATATTCAACTATAGCTGAAGCTCAAGCCCCTTCACTTGGAGAAGTAATAATGAATGTCGGTGTAGGATTATTTTTCATATTTGTAGCGGGCTTTGTTTACATGATTTATGAAATGAGAAAGAATAGGGGCGAATATTATCTATTCTTCATTATTTTCTCCGTTGTATCTGTATATATGGCATTTTCAGCTGCAAGGTTCATTTATGAAGCATCGCCAGCATTCATTTTCCCTGCAGCATATATGCTGGATTTAATAATAACCAAATTGAATCTTAAGGAAATTTCTCAGACCTTAAGATCATTTACATTTTCTTGGAGGGTAGCCCTTAAAAAAGGATTAAAATGGACTAAGATAGTTGCAATAATTTTGATTGCATTTTTCATAATTCTACCAAATATGTGGGGGGCTGTAGATTCAGCAATTCCTTATAATACTAAAAATACATACGATCAACAAATTTATAATGTAATGCCTCAGATATTTAGGCCACAAAATTACACGCCTCCATGGTATTTAGGTGCATACGGTGTAGAACTTGACACAAACCAGACAGACCCATGGATATCTGCTTTGAACTGGTTAAGTACACAGGATACAAATTTGCCACCATCACAGCGTCCTGCTTTCCTATCTTGGTGGGACTATGGATTTCAAGAAATTGAACAGGGAAAGCATCCTGCAGTTGCTGATAACTTCCAGAATGGTTATCAAATAGCTGGTCAATTCATTACAGCCCAAAACGAAAGCCAAGCCATATCATTGTTAATAGCAAGATTGTTGGATAGCTCCTTATTTAATTCAACATATGGGCCACAGGTAAAACAGGCACTGATACAATACCTAGGAATAAATGAAACAGATAAAATAATATCATATTACACAAATCTATCCAAAGATCCCAAGCCATACATAGAGGAAGTACTTAGCGATCCATCATACTATGGAAATTACTCAACTGACTTGCTTTCAGAATTAAACGTATCACCAGGTTTCTCTATTCCAAATACAAGGTACATAATGATTAAGGCAGATTTATCAAATAAATATCCAGAAAATGTTTTAGTGAATTTATACGATGATATAGAATCTATTACTGGATTGGGCATAGGATATTTTGCAACTGATTATAGGCTATTTCCATTCTCAGGAACTGACACTGGCATATTCTATGCACCTGCATACCTTTCTGGAAGGGTAGTAGAAAATGTTAATGGAGAAGTAATTCCTACTGATTTCTATACAATTGAGGCCGTAGCATCTGATGGCACGACCTATCCAATAAATGAAACACCACCAAATGCTCAAATAGTTAATTATCAAATTACTTATAAACAAATGTTCTTCGATTCCATGCTTTACAGGGCATTTGTAGGATATTCAGGTTTAAATCTAGGAATTGGCCCATATATTCCTGGCTTGACTTCCAATATGTCCTATTATCCAATAATGCCAGCATGGAATTTAACACATTTCGAGGTTGTATATTCAATCTCTTTCTGGAATCCCTATAAAGATTACCAAAATCATTCAAAGGCATGGAAAGTAGTACCTTTGCAGGAAGCATATTATTTGCAGAAGACAAACAATGGCACTGTAGTTTTAATGCCCCCTGCAAATGATACCTTGCCTCAGGATGTTGTAATAATAAAATATTATCCTGGAGCCATAATTCAGGGAAGGGTTTTATTATCAAATGGTCAGCCCATGGACCATGTTCTAGTTACTCTTTATGATCAATACGGTATACCACATGACTACAATTATACAAATTCAACTGGTTATTATACATTGTATGGTGTTGCTGGGAATGATACAATTGAAGTATCCACAAATGGAGGATTTAATAAATTATATTTGAGTGAAAATACAATTCTTTCTTCTAAGCAAATATATATTAGTAATGATCAGGCATTGAGGATAACAACATCATTCTATCCTAATGGCACTCCTAATTATTATATATTCCAGAATTTTGTTGTAAATGCTAGTTCACTTGACGGCGTTGCCTATTACCAAGAAGGAACAAACTCAACATATACTGCTGGAGAACCAGTTCTGAGTCACGTTAAACTTTATCTTGAAAATAATACTTATGGTCTAAATTATACAACAATTGTTTCAAGCTCAGGTTATTATAAATTTTCAGATGTTCAGCCGCATACTTATAACATATATGCAAAAATTAATGGAACATTAGTTTATGTCATGAATGTAACTTTAAATGCTGGAATTAATATCACAAGAGACATTGCATTGAAACCTGATATAGTGAAAGGTGTTGTCATACTACCGAACGGTGAACCTGCAATATATGCTAATGTTTATCTAATGAATAATGAAACTCTTACAACTGAAACAAACATTTTAGGTGCTTATATATTTTACGTTCCTCCTGGAAATTATACATTAAAGGTCTCTTATCCTGGATATTTTGCTCAGGAAAGGTTGATACATATTAGTTCTTGGAATGTTTCATCAACTGAAAATATACAATTGGAAAATGCATATGATTTAACAGGTACCGTTCTTGTAAATGGTAAACCTGCTTCGAATGCATTTGTTAAATTTACAGATGAATTCAACTCCACAGATACAGAAACTGTAATGACAAACTCGAATGGAGAATTTTCTTTACCATTATTGCAAAATTATTATTCTATTTACATTAATTATTTTGCAAATAATTCAAATTATATTTACTTTGGAAATTATACACCAAATGGAAATTCATCCATGATTTTCAACCTGGAAAAGGCAGTATCAATTAGTGGCTTTGTAAAATACAAGAAGACAAATATTGGAGATGCTGAAATAATGCTGTTCTCAGGTCAAAATTTCATTAGGTCATATTCAAACAATTCAGGTTTTTACATGGTATATGTTACACCAGGGATTTATAATATTGGTGTCTTAGGATACAATGGATCAGCATCAATACCTTATGGATATTATTCACAAATAATAATCAATGGCAATTTATCCATGAATATATATTTGAAAAATACAACAGAAATTAGTGGAACAGTTATGTATAACAATAATATAATAAAAGATAGTTTAGTTTTCTTAACGGGCCCATCTGGAATATTTTATGAAACGAATATATCATTCAATGGACGTTTCAATTTATTTACTACATTTAAAGATTACAATATATCTGCATGCATATATGGTTATGAGATGAAAACTTTACAAAACTATAACGGTAGTATTACAATAAATGTGATACCACAGAATATTAGCCTCCAGGGTAGCGTAACTTATAATCACATTTATAAGGGGCCTATTTACCTAGAATTTTACAATTCTAATTATAATAAAAAAGTACAGGTTATAAATGGAAAATATGAGGTAGTATTACAGCCAGGTACATACAATGTTACAGCATTAACAGAATATTCCTACAGTAAAATACATCCAGATATTGCATACATAAATGTTGGTATTCTAAACCAAACTTATAATTTCCTAATAAATATTAACGCCACTGTATCATTGGTTCCTTTCGTTAAAAACATATACTGGTTCAATGAGAATGGAACATTGGTTAATTCTGGAAACAATGTTACATTGCCCGTTGGAAATTATACTGTATATGCATATGAAGGAAACAAAGCACAAATATTGGGTATATCTGTTGCAAACAATAGCATTTACTCTCTTGATTTACAACAGGCATTCAACATAAGGGTAAACATAATAAATTATACAGGTGAAATAAATCTCACAATTATTAATTACAATATGAAAATAACAAAGCCTGTAAGTTCTTACGCGAATATATTATTACCATATGGTTACTATAAGTTTTATGCAAATAAGAGAATTGCAAATCAATTCGCCTATTATGGAGAAAATTCAACTTATGTTTATGGAAATTCTAGCCTGAGCATTCATGTAAAGAAAATTCAATATATTTCATACATTTATGGATATGTTGAATATAACGAGCAACCTCTTTCATTTGCAACTATAAATATATTTGGAAATAACAATAATTATGTAATTTCTTCAAATGCAAATGGATTTTATTCAATTTCCCTACCAGCTGGTGAATACACTTTATACGCATATTACATTTCAGCAGGACAGTACTCCTATATAGGTAATTTAACAGTACCAGGCAATGGTTCTATGGAAAAGGATTTAAATCTTGTTGTTAGTTATAGGGCAAGTATTTTATTTACAGCTGGAAATACCACATATAGTGGATATTTCAATATAACCAATTCCCAAGTAAGTATGCAATTTTTCACACCAAATGGATTTTATTCAATAATATTGCCATCAGGGAATTACACATTCTATGCTAACACTACAGTCAAGGAATATGGTATGAGTGTAAATTATGTAATGAATAGGACATTCTATATATCATCAAATACATATATAAATGCTATATTTTATAGAATTAATGTAGATAAAATAGAAATGAAAACAATAACGCCTACAATTACCGCACAGGTTGGAGAGAATTTAACATATAACATAAGTGTAAGCAATGTTGGAAACAGACCAGAAAATGTTTCAGTAGAGGCTGTCGGTGTATGGAACGTTTCATTTTCTGAAAGGTACTTAAAACTGATGCCTGGAGAAACAAAATATATAACTGCATATGTAATTGTTTCAGATAAAGCAAGTTTAGGTTTGAATTCCATTTCTATTAGGGGAATTTACAGGACCTCTATGATTGCAGAAACACACATAGATGTTAATGTAACAACTTATCACAATGTATCATTCCAGTGGGGAAATCCATACATCATAGGAAAGAATTTATTTGTGAATCTTACAATCATTAACCATGGAAATGTTGTTGAAAACTTCACAAATCTTTATTTGAACTATTTGCAATTGAAATCCCTTGGATGGAACTATACAATACTCTATCATAATAAGAATGCCACTCAAGTTCCAGTTTACACCTGGTCAAATTCAAATATAACAATAGAGCTAAGTCCAACTAAATATAATTCAGCAGAAGTATTTCCTGTAATATTTTCAGGTATGTCATATGGAATGGAATATACTACGAATAAAGAAATACACATTCCGCAGTTAAATGAATTAAAAACAAACATTCAGGCAGGAAATATTTCTTATGTTCTACCATCAACTTCAGCTCTGGTACTTGAGCTTATTGTAGCTACAATAGTAGTAGCATTTGCAATATTGCTATATGTTGCATTAACAAGGGTGAGAAAATGAAAATCAAGAGTTTAATTTTAATTTCTCTCATTATATTTTCATTGACTATTCCACTAAGCCAGGCAAGGCCAGTATCAGTAAATATAACAGGTCCAACAACAGTAGGAATCAATGATACATATGAATATAAAATAGTTGTATCAGGGTTTTTTGAAGAATATGGTTTTCATCTATTCCTCTCTGGAAATAATCTAACAGGCGCGACTAAAAATGAGCTATATGGCTATTCATTTAATACGAATATATTCTACGCTAATGTAACATTCCCATCTGTTCCTGAAGTAGTCTACATTTATGTTCTCGGAATTGGCATAAATAATGGTAGCAATCCAGTCTCAACAATATCTTACATAAAAGTTAATGTAATAAAATCAACGCCCATATCAGTGGAAATAAAAAATCCATCCCAATATAAAGTGAGCAATGTAACAGTTACATTCTTCTTGAATGGAAAATACATAGGCACATCCAACATAAGTTCAATTAATCCCAACGGTACTGCAAGCGCAACCTTATATTATGTGGGCAGTTTTGTACAGGGTGTGAATGTTATTTCAGTAAGAATTAATTCACAGGTACTTAAATTTTCGAATGGTTCAAATGTTACAAGCATATATTTTAATTATGGTCCATTACCTAATTATACCTGGGTCTGGTATACATTTGCAGGCATAGCCATAGTGATAATTTTCTTCGTCCTAATGTTTAGGTCAAGCAGAAAAACAACAAACATACCAAAATGGAAAAGGTAAAAATTATTTTTTTTGAATTTTTATTGCATTTTCAATATCCATTTCCCCACTTAATACTTTAATAGCTAATTTTTTAGATATTGTAATTTCGTTGTTGCTTAATAATCTACTTCTTCTTTGAACTTCTGATATCTCTCCATTTTTAAATCTCCTATACATTCTCTTATTTATTAATTCTCCCTTTTTCATTGCAATTTTCCTTGCAGCTTCAATATTCCTATTTTTTATAGGAGATGTTTTTGTTTCATCCACAAGTTCAATATCAAAATATCCTAGAATATCATTTATTATTCTATTTCTATCAGGGATATCCCCCATACCAATTCTTATTAGAAATTTATTGGGTGAATAATCGTTTTTTACAGAATTAAGAATGTTTTTCACATTTTTTAAATCGTTCAATTCAAATTCTTCAAGCGTAACACCATCACCCATGATTACAATGCCCGTTCTAAGGCCAGGATCTATACCTACAACAATTTCTTGAAATCTCTCCTTTCCATAATTATAACTTAATGCTCTTCTTAAGGATCTTTTTATATCATCTATTATTATTTCTTTTGGAAAATTTCTTGGTTTATCCGTCAAAACAACAGAAACTTTTTCAGATGAATCCTGATGCAGATCATAAAATCCTATATTTCTCTTTTTTAATTCATTTACAAGCTGAAAATATATTTTGAAATTTTCAACGTAAATACCTATTTTCATTTATTGTTTATTATGCAATATAATATTTAAATATTTTTCTCGCAGAAATGATTTATTGGGCAGGTATCGCATGAAGGTGATTTTTTACAGTATCTTTTTGCCAATTCTACCAATAAAGCGTGAAATTCTTTCAAATTTTCAGTGTTGTAATTAAAATTTTTTTCAATTTGCATTTTTATAGTTTCATAATCTCTCAAATCAAATCCAATTCTTTTGAATATTCTTAAGGTATATGAATCCACTACAAAAACGGGTTTATCCATTGCATAAAGTATTATGGAATCAGCAGTTTCTTTTCCTATTCCTTTAATTGAAAGTAAAAATTTTCTTGCTTCATTTACTTCTTGATTTAAAAAATTCTCAAGTGATCCATAATTTGAATGTATGGAATATACTAGAGATTTCAATCTATTTGCCTTTTGCCTGTAAAAGCCCGAGGATTTTATTTCATTGGCTAAAACCTCTACACTTAAATTATATATTACATTAAAATCCAGAAGGTTTTTTAATTTAAGATTTTTTATACTTTTTTCTACATTTTTCCATGAAGTGTTTTGTGTTAATATTGCACCTACGATTACTTCAAATTTAGTGTCAGCAGGCCACCAGCCCTGAGGACCAAATGCATTATATAGAAAACTATAAAGGTCTGAGATTGAGAAATTATTTTTGTTTTTCAATGAATTCATCCTTGATCTTTTTTGGGTCCATTCCAGATGGTGAAATTATTGCGTAAAAATCTCTAGGCCCATTTGGAAACATTATAACGTTACCTTCATCGCCATAAATTGTAAGAAGTTCTGGATCTTTAAAATGAAGTTCATCATAAGCAGTAGATGCACCACCAAAAACTGTTGCACACATAATAGAAAATGTTTCTTTATCAACGTAATCAGGCAATATACCCTCGATCAGGGTACCATCACGCCTTATTAATGTGGCACCAATGAGCCCTAGATCCTTAATAACTTGATCATTGATCATATTAATTTCACTTTAAGGAAACAATTATTGTATTATAAAATATTTTATAAACTTTTCCATAAAAATTCTCTAACTTTTGTAAATTTTTAAAAAATCAAATATATGCTTTTTAATTGTTTTTAATTATTTATATTAATATATTAAATTTATCTCATTGTAGTAACATATACCTTATCCGATGTTACAACAAATGTGTGCTCAAATTGTGTTACCATACCTCTCTTTTTTTCTTTTAAAATAGGAAACTTATACACGTTTTTATTTGTCATGAGTGAATTAATGAGTTTCTCTGAATTTGAAAAATCTTTGTATATCCACCTGGTACAGAATGGTAATGTTCTATATTTTTCATATACCACTCTATTATCAGGATCTTCCCTAATGATTTGCATAATGTTTCCAAATTTTCCCTCTTTTACAAAACCTGCGCCATCTGTTGCAAAAGGTTCTATTGCAAAAGCCATTCCTGCATCAATTCTTGTTGAATTTCCATCATCATAGTTAGGTATGCTAATTCCAGCGTGAAGAATATACTGCTTAAGCTGGTGACCAGTTAAATTGTAAATTGGTTTATAGCCAAATTGGTATATTGAATTTTCAATTATTTTACCTATTTCCCCTATTGATATGCCAGGGCGGATTTCTTTAATTACATTATTCAAAGCATTTCTGCTTGCATTAATAAGGCTAGAATCATTATTACCAACTTGAAATGTTATAGCAGTATCAGCGATGTAGCCATCTATATGAGCACCTAAATCCAATTTTATAATATCATTTTTCCTAAATATACGGTCATCTTTGTAACCGGGGCTGTAATGCGCCGCCTCATCATTTACGCTCAAGTTTACAGGAAAAGCAAGAGCTGCATTATTTTTAATAATAAAATTTTCTATTTCATCTGCAACATCTTCAGCTTTTTTACCTTCACTTATAATACCAATACCAAATTTTATAGCTTCAGCAGCTATTTTTCCTGCTTTTAAGTAATTTTCAATTTCATTTTGATTCATATAGGGAAATCACCCTATTAAAAGGTATTGCGCCCTCCCTTATTAGTCTTGGTGTTTTTCCAGTTAAATCTATAACAGTTGAAGGAATGCCACTGCAAGGACCACAATCAAGATATATATCAACTTTGTCTTTTAATTGTTCGTAAGAATCTAATACCGTCACAGGATTCTTTCCTCCATGTAAATTTGCACTTGTTAAAGTAATTGGACCGGCATACTCCATTATTTTTTTTATTTGCTCATTTTTGGGTATCCTTATTCCAACGGTATCTCCAGCTATGTATTTCGGCACTTTTTTATTTTTTAGGACTATGGTAATAAGATAGCTCCAGTCCTCTTTGAGAATTTTATATACAAAATCAACTGGTTCTGCTATTTCCTCAAGCATGTTAATATCTTTAACCCCTACAGGTACAGGTATACTTTCAGATCTTCCTTTTATGGTATATATATCCTTTGATTTATCAGAATATATATTTATAGAAAGTGCATATAAAGTATCTGCAGGTAATACAGCAAAATTAAATTTTACCATAGGCGCAATTTTTTCCAATTCAAAGCACTTATAAATCAAGGAGCGCCGCCGGTCGGATTCGAACCGACGACCGCCCGGTTAACAGCCGGGCGCTCCACCAGCTAAGCTACGGCGGCTGACAAAAACATAAAAGTAAAAGTGTATTAAAACTTTTACTTTTGATTTTTACCTAAATTTGAAAATTTAGCCAGCAGTGCATCGAGACCTATTTTTTCATTTGCACCCTCTGTAATTCTAAATTCAATATCTGCCATAATTTCTAACAACTGGACAAGTAAATCCTCAGGTATTGATATTTTGTAGAGTTCACTGTGCATTTGTTTTATAATATCTTCAGCTGCAACACCGTATTCAACTATCATCTTGTCTAAGAGTTCCCTCGCACCAAGAAAATCACCATTAAGTGACTTTTCAAGCATTTTTCTCACAACGTCCCTACTAGCTAAACCTGAAGCCTTGTAAATTATGTCTGAATTTATTTTTTCTCCCATACTGGCAGCTGCCTGCAGGATATTAATAGATTTCCTCATATCTCCATTTGCAACTATATATATAGCTTCAATTGCATCATCTTCAAGTTTTATTTTTTCTTTTTCTGCTATGTACTTCAATCTTCTCGAAATATCTTCCTTTGAAAGAGGTTTAAATCTAAAAATACTCGCCCTTGATTGTATAGGATCTATAATCCTTGATGAGTAATTGCAGGATAATATGAACCTGCAAGTTTTTGAAAATTTTTCCATTGTTCTTCTTAATGCAGCCTGTGCATCTGGTGTTAAATGATCAGCTTCATCTAGAAAAATTATTTTAAATCCAACATCATTCGATGGAGCTGTTCTTGCATAATCTTTAATTTGTACCCTTACTGTATCTATTCCTCTCTCATCACTTGCGTTTAATTCGTTAAAACTAGCCTTCCAATTTTCACCAAATAGACCAATTGCAAGTGCTATGGCACTTGTGGTCTTTCCTGTTCCTGGAGGACCAGCAAATATTAAATGGGGCATATTTTTCTCTTTTACATAAGATTTTAATCTTTCAACTATATAATCTTGGCCTACTATGTCATCAAGCTTAACAGGTCTATATTTTTCGACCCATACGTCCTCCATAATATTACACCATATTTGCTTATATCTTAACATTATATTATTTTTTTCATTTTTATATATCCAATTATTTAAATAAAAATACAAATTACTTTATATCCTTATACCAAAAAGTATTTAATTAGGAATAGTTTTCCTTCTTTAATCCCGAAATTTGGAGGGATGATATTTGAGATCAATTAATGCAAAAAGTGCAATGGCTTTAGTGATTATTTCAGTGTTCCTAGTGAGCTCTATGTTTGTTCCTTTGGAGTCCAGTGCTCAAAGTATAAAAACTGGGAATGTGAATATTGGAGTGATGTATTATGATACAGTTACACATGAAGTGGATTATATTAGCGGATTGACAGTTAACTTAATAGATTATTCTGGGCATGTTATATCATCCCAGGTTTCAAATCCAATAGTTACATTTACAAATGTTCAGATAGGGAATTATATACTCCAAATAACACCACAGAAGATTGGTAATTATGCATATAGCTTTGATTATACTCCAATAAAAGTTACTACAGCAGGTGCCAATATAACAAATGTAGTTGTCCAAAGGACACCAATAAATCAAAATGTTAATTTAACAATTATGAATAAGGGAGCTCCTTTGGTGGGGGTACAAGTAAGTGCTTACACATTATATAATTTAGAGATATTTTCAGGATATACAGGTTCCAAGGGGAATATAACATTCAATGCAACACCAGGATCATTTATACTTGTAATTACCAATAATAATGGTGGTGCGATCAAAAATTATTATACGAATATAAATGCGCCATATGCAGGATCAGTGGATTTATCCAACTTTTACCACATATTTGGTATGGTTAAGGATAATACCACTGGAACGCTTGTAAGTTCCACAGTAAGGATAAGCATATTCAATGATCAGGGTCTCTGGGATGTTCTAAATTTCAATAACGGAATCTTTGATTTCTATATTTATGGTGGTCCTTACACAATTTATCTTACTGCAGATGGTTATTCAATAACTAGTATACCCTACCAGTCAGGTTATTATGTTATCTCCCTCGGAAAGACTTATAACTATTATCAATACAATTATGGATTTTCATCAGATTTCAAATACCTTTACATGAATGAAACGTTCTACTTAAACAATAAAACAACATTTCAGTCTCTACCATATTCTTCAATGACAATTCTTTACTACCAATTACTTTTCAATAATATGAATCAGTATTCACTTCAACAATTTTTCCTAAATTCATTGCCAATATATTCAAACAATTTAGTGACATTATCAAATTATACTTATTCACTTAGGGGCTCATCAATAAGTGCAATATCAATGAATTATAATGGATTTTATGTTAAAATTACATCAGAATATTACAATGCATCAGTAAATTCATCCAACATTTTATCAGAAAATGGATACATACCCATATATCTTCATGTTGAGCAAAACAATGTATATGGTGCCCAGAATATTTATAATTATAGTGTATCAATACCAAGCAATTATGAACTATCAAATACTGTTACAGGCGCTTCAGAGACAGGATACATAAATAATTTAAAAATAACAAATGCTACACAATCTTCAATAGAATTGGATCTTAAAGTGAGAAAAGCCCCTGAAATAGTTTTGGGTTCAAGCACTTTCATAATGTACTGGCATGGAATGACACCAGGTAATTATATACTCAATGATAGCGCAAGCAATTTTACAGTTGTTGTACCAGCAAATAAAGAAATATCATATAACGTAAGTCTTGCTGTTAAGGACATGGTTAGAAATCAATATTCCTGGACTCAGATGACATTTAACTGGACATTTGACGGAACGTTAGTTTCAAGCGGCATTGGAGATGCAAATGTATCTTATTCTTTAAATCCAGGAATACACAAGCTTAATCTACAGGTAACAGATGTTGGAAATAATGTTAACAGTACGACAATAACCATATACTCAGATGGGGCATATCCAGCAAGCTATACGTATATAAGTTATTTAACAAGCCCGGATAAATACATAATCTCATGGAATGTTTACACAAACAATAGTGCCTATTATGTTTATAATGGAACTGGTACTTCTGTGGCTGTATTAAACAATAAGGTAGTTTTTGGTCAAATAACTGTGGATGAGAACAAGGAAATAACTTTAAATGTTAAATCAATTACTGATACAATAAATGGAGTAGTTCCATCACATGAGACAACAACTGTAATTTGGCATATTAATAATACAAAATATGTAGGTTTAAGTGTTAATTATACATTCAGTTACCCTACCAGAAATACAAATGACTGGATAAATGTAACATATATGGATCAGGTAGGCAATAATATTACCGTTTCAATTCCAGTATTTGTTAAGGATACATTAAAACCAGTACCTGTTATAATATTCCAGAATTCTACAAATGCAACCGTTTCACAAATATATGAGAATCAAACAATTAAGTTGAATGGAACGAATTCATATGATCCCCAGAATGGTCAGATAGTTTTATACAATTGGACAATTAAAAGTTCTTCAGGTAAGGTACTTTCAATAAATTCAACAAATTTCACTGTTATATCAGGATCATTGACTAGCAGTGTAGTCACTTTAAAATTCAATGCATATGGAACATATACCATTTTATTGAACGTATCTGACAGGTCAGGAAATTATAATACAACATCAAGGACATTAAATGTAGTACCAGTTGCACCAGATTTATTACTTAACAATGTAACATGGCATGGAAATTTAACAGCTGGCTCATCAACAACATTTTATGTAAATGTGACAAACACAGGTAATGCTCCTGCAACAAAATACTATCTTGAATTGTATGTGAATGGCAAAGAGGTTTCAAATGTAACATATTACAATCTTGCTGTAAATAAAACTGTAAAACTTTTTATATCTTGGACACCATCTTCTTCAGGTAACTTTACACTGAAATTTGAAGCATATACACCTCAGGAACCTACAATGTATCTTGGAGACAATGTTCAAACTAAAGTAGTATCAGTTCAAGAAGCAGGCTGGGTATTACCAGTTACAATTTTGGGCATAATACTTGTAATAGTTGTCTTAGCATTCATTGGATGGAGAATAAAGAAGGGCGGATCAACGGTCACTAAGAAACAGAAGCCTCAGGAAAAAGAACAACAAAAGAAGAGCAGTGGATTACTACATAAAAAAGAAGAAAAATAAATTTTTTAATTTTTATTTTCTATTTTTTCTTGTTTTTCATCCGTGTGTTTTTCTTCAGTTTTCTTCTCTTCTTCTTTTGGTTTGTATATTTCAATGAATCTTATTTCTTTATTTGTATAATCCCTTAAATTTGCTACTATATAGTACTTAGCAGATATCCATTCATTCCTGTATTTACAACTTTCAGCTAAGATTATTTCCAAATGATCATCGAAATCTTTTACCTTAAATTCATTTATATCTAGTCCATAACTTGCCTCAATCAATGCAATTGCTTTATTTTCTATACCCTCAACAATTTCTTTGACAACGAATTTATAATGGAGTTTTTTTCCTGCAAGTGGATTGTTATAATCCACAAGTATTCTTCCAGGAGAGATAGAAACTACTTTTCCCCTCATTCCATTGATTAATACAAACTTTCCAATTTCAGGTGTTATTTTATTTTTTTCGAACTCTGCGTATGAATGTATTTTTAATAATGATGGTTTTCTATCTCCATATGCCTTAGATGGATCTAGAAATACATCATATTCTTTTCCAACTTCAGCCTTCATAATCTCTTCTTCTAAAGCTTCAAGAACCATTTTCTTTCCAAGAATAATTACTTCTGGGGCATATCTCCTGTTTGGATCATGTATGCCATTGTCCTTTGCTATTTGTTCTATAGTAGTATCGTAAATTTCCTCTTTATCTTGTTCTATTGTCCATAATGTATAATCGATTCTTACAATGTCACCATTATTCATGATTCATCACATCCATTTTTGATTTAGAACCACAATATATAAAAGATATTTAATCCTTTCATTTAAAAAAGGAGCTCAGTAGAAATCCTCAGAAAAATATTTAAAGAAGAGGGTTTTTGTCGCATTTATGTCATACCCAAATATGACTAAAACACTCAAAGTTGGCATGAATAACGATGTTTATAAATTTGACTGAATTGTAAATTTTCTTTTGCTGGCTTTTTTTCAGCAACACGAAATCAGT
>JAGDXS010000024.1 GCA_023261755.1 Thermoplasmata archaeon
CCGGATCACAGAAGATCCTTGATTTCATTGGTAAAGGTATAACGCTGGATCTTGCAAGATTGTCTGTTTCAAAGGCAAATAGGGCGGGTCTAAATACCCTGGGATCATTCATAATAGGATTCCCTGATGATACTGTAAAGGATGTTAAAACAACAATAAAGTTTTCAAAGAAGGTGGGTGTGACAGTGGCACAGTTCACAATTGCCACACCATATCCAGGGACGAGGCTCTGGGATTATGTAATTGAAAGGGGACTCCTGCTCACCATGAACTGGAGGAAGTTCACCACACTTTCACCTGTAATAAAATTAAGGAATTTCACATCCGACCAGATACTTAAATGGCTTTCCTGGGCCTATATATCATTCTATGTAAGACCCTTATATCTCATAAGGGATCTTGCGAGGACACACGGTTTCGTTTTCAAAAGGTTAATACCCTACGCAAGGAAGGCAATGACCATGGATTTCACGGGGTGATTTAAATGGAATACAATGATATATCCTCACTGATAAGGAAATTTTTAAGGAATATGGGCCTGAATGAGGCCGCATGCAGAATATATTCAATACTTGCATTATCCGAAAGGCCCATGAGCATAAGGGAGATTTCAGAAAAAACGGGGTATTCACAGACAATGATCTATCTATCCATAAGGGAATTAATGGAAAATAACCTTGTAGAAAGAATGAAAGAAGGTAAGAATATTGCATACGTTGCAAATATAAATTTCATTGATGTTTTTGAAAAGAAGAGGAAAAAGATAATTGAGGAATTCCTTGAACCAATTATAAATCTGGATGTAACGAGATATCCTGGAAATAGGAGGATAAGGGAAATCAGGGATTATGCAATCAAGATAAGAAATTATTTCAACAAAATCAATGAATTAAATAACCTGGAAGTTTAAGTTAAATTTATTAACAGATTACAGGATGCATATCATCATATTACTGGCTTACCACATCAAGAAAGATGGAGATATCTTTATTCTTTATTTAATGGGATATTGAGGATGTCTGATTGGTTTGCAAGTGGAAATATCCCTGTGGAAAAAGCTTTTTTAAAATCGTCCAATGAAATCCAAGAAGGTATTTTAAATTATATAGATAAAAATAAATGGACTTTAAGAGATTACCAAGAATATATTAAAAATAATGAATTTAATATTGGTTACTTGGCATTACCTACAGGTGATGGGAAGACAGAAACTGCATTATTATCAAATATTGAAAATTTAAATAAAGTGTTATATGCATTGCCAACCGTTACAACTGTAGAATCAATGAGACACAGATTTGAAGATTATTTTGGAAAAGAAAATATATTTTACTCACATCATCTTTTGTTCCTTAGTTTATTCGAGGAAGGGCAATTGGATAAAAAAATCTTTCATGAATATAATTTAAATAAAATAATTGTAACAACAATAGATAGAATACCACTATCTTTAATGAACTATAAACATTATCCATTACTTGAACTTTCTTTGAATAAATCATACCTAATTGTTGATCAAATACATAGCTATACTCCTTGGACACTTTCCATTATTTTAAATTCTTTGAAGTACATAAAAAAGTATTGTACGGTCCCAAATTATTTGACCATAAAAAGCTTGTGGTCAAATATGGGTTACCGGAAACTTACTTCACGCAAAATCACATATATCATTAACTCCAGAAAAAGAGGATCTAGCATAAATCAGATAGCCATGGATCTTAAAATAAGTCAATCTACTGTTAAAAGGGTATGGAAATATTATCTGGATACTGGTGAAAAATTGACCATTAAAGATGGAGGCAGGAAGATGAAAGAAATTAATCCTGATGAGGAGAAAATTGTAATTCAGGCATTCATGATCCATAAAATGGGAGCAAGAAGACTGGAGAAAATCATAGAGAATGATCATGGAATACATATACCCCATAATACGATCCACAGGATCCTCTTGAAAAATAATCTTGCATATGAAGATGAAAAGAAGAAAAGGCCAAGGAAAAAGTGGATTCGATATGAAAGAAAACATTCACTTTCATTGCTCCATATGGACTGGCATACATCAGAATATAATGGGAAGCAGGTATTCATTATAATGGATGATTCATCAAGGAAGGTTTTAGCTGGAGGAGATTTTGAATTAATATAGGTTAAATTTATAACAAAATTTAAAGGACAAGAAGAATCCAATTTTACTGCTGTACTAGTTTGATATAAATCATATAATACAAATACATACCCCCAAGAATTTGCATCACTCCCATCAGTTGTATATGCTATTGTGTCATTCGTCTGCAATACATACCAATAATTATAACCATTAATTATTGAGTCATACATATCAAAAGTGACTGCTTGGTTTGTTCCTTCGGTATCTATGTTAACTCCATATGTTTGGAATGAGTGTGTATTTGGATTATATTCATACATAGGAGTGTTATTGTTTAACTGAATTATAAACAGAGTATATTGATTTAAATCTGTTGAATATCCAATCGTAATACCGATAGTATTAGATATTTTATTTGACACAGGTAATGTATTCCACCCATTATTTTTAAGTTGGTAAACATTACCAGTGAATGATATTCCATACAAATCATTACTTCCTATATGGTATTCATCATAAAAAGCAACAGTAGAAATTATTTCATCATTTGTAGGGGTTACTGACCACCATCCAGAATAATTTTTACCGGTTCCGGTTGCATTATATGTGGTATCAAATGCATATACTTCACCGTTTAAATTTGTAAATATGAAAAGTTCATCATGTCTTTTTAAATCTCCAAGAACATTCGATGTGACAGATGTCCATGGTGAATGGTCATTGTTCCATACATTTTGTAAAGTTAATCCCCATACATAAGAAGCATTAAACCATGCACCAGCATACATATCATAAACAAAAACGTATCCATATTCAGTTAATAATGCAACATACCAACAATATGAATCATCAATCACCGCAATTGAAACAATTGATCCTGCATATGAAAATCCGCTGGAATAAGGACTGAGTATATAATACCATCCATAATCATAAAATACTGTTCCGTAGTTATCCGTATAATAAACTATTCCGGAATCATCCACATAAATATCTTGAGCCCAGATACTTGTTAAATTCATATAAGCTTGATCTTTATATGAATTGAGATGGGTTATCCAATATGGATAAAAATTTGTTGAATTATCAAATGTTATACAAGGACTTCTTGTTCCTACACTTACAGGATAACTATTCGAAATAATAACATCTGATCTTGAATTTGATGGAACCATAACTAACATTATGAAAACGATCAAAAAAATTGTAAAAATTTGAAATATTTTATTCATAGTCTTTAAGGAG
>JAGDXS010000028.1 GCA_023261755.1 Thermoplasmata archaeon
TATTGATCTTACTTTTTTGATTGCTAAAAGATCTATGCCTGAATATTCAAACAAATTTTCTAAAAAAATTTACACGCAGTGGCAACTATTTGTTTTGCTTGCAATTAAGATTTATTTTAATGTATCATACCCTGAATTAATAGCTGAAGTGGAATATAACCCAACAATTATACAGCAATTATCCCTGGAATATATACTTCATTATACAACAGTTCAGAAATTTATGGAGAGGATGAAGGTTAGAGATTTAGAATATGTATTCCGGAAGGCATTATTGATTATCAGGGAAAGGTTTGAAAATGATAAGCTGGGTATAGATGCGACAGGATATTCAACTGAATACCATTCACATTATTACGATAAAAGGGTAAGAGAATTTGGAATGAGAAGGAAAAGGAGTACGTGAAATCAACAATAACTGTAGCACTGGGTACTCAAATGATCTTATCTTATAAGATTGGCTTAAATTTCAGGAATGATTCTGTAGATTTTCCAGCAGTTCTTAAAAAGATTCCTGAAAGCATAATAAGGGAATTCACACACATAATTGGAGATAAGGGTTATGATTCAGAAAAGAATCATCAAATAGCAAGGTCATATGGTCTAATAAGCGTAATACCGGCAAGAAATGAAGATGTACCTGTTTACAGAACAAAGGGATATTACCGTAAAAAAATGAAAAGAAAATTACCTGATGAATACAGAGAAAGGGCAAAGGTAGAAACAGTACATTCCGTGATCAAGAGAAGATTTGGTAATTTTCTGAGGTCAATGGACAAAATCAATTCAAGAAAAGAAGAAATAATGAAATTTCTGGTATATAACATAACAAGAATGGTAAAAAACACAAAAAATTATGAAAAATTAATTTTTCTAAAGGGATTTCTACTGAGCTCTGAATGCATACAATGAAAAATTGAAATCCGTTTTTGTAATATCTGTTTTAGAAATACTTATATAGAAGAGATAAAATACCGCAAAGGGTGAAAATTCAATGTCAAAAAGTAATATCACTAAAAAAGAATTGATGGACATGCTTGAAAATGAAAGGAAAAAAAATGAAGAGTTAGAAAAAAAACTAAAGGAGGAGGAAGAAAAATCTAAAAATTACTGGGATAGAATTTTAAGAATGCAAGCTGACTTTGAAAATTTCCAAAAGAATATGGAAAAAGAAAGACAGAATATTGTGAAAATGGCAAGCGAAGATATTATAAAAGATTTAATTGACGATCTTGAAAATTTGGAGCTTGCTCTTGAAAATGCAAAAAAAGATAATGAAAATATTTACAATTCATTAAAAATTGTTTACGACCATTTTTTAAAAACATTGGAGAAAAATGGTCTTGAAAGGATTGAATCAATAGGAAAAAAATTTGATCCATATCTTCATGAGGCAATAATGATAGAAGAAACATTAAATAACGACGATGGCCTTGTGGTTGAAGAATTTAGAAAAGGATACAAGCTAAATGGAAAGGTAATAAAGCCTTCAAAAGTAAAGGTCTTAAAAAAGAGGTGATTGTAAATGGAAAAAATAATAGGTATAGATTTGGGAACGAGCAATTCAGCTGCCGCTGTGGTAATTTCAGGGAAACCTGTTGTCATTCCAAGTGCAGAAGGAAATACCATAGGTGGAAAAGCATTTCCTAGTTATGTTGCTTTTACCAAGGATGGTGAGCTTTTGGTAGGAGAACCTGCAAGAAGGCAAGCTCTCCTGAATCCTGAGGGTACAGTTTATGCAGCAAAAAGAAAAATGGGCACAGATTATAAATTCAAGATTTATGGTAAAGAATATACTCCTCAGCAAATTTCAGCATTTATATTGCAAAAAATAAAAAAGGATGCTGAAGCATTCCTTGGAGAGAAAATTACAAAGGCAGTTATCACTGTTCCAGCCTACTTTAATGATAATCAAAGGCAGGCAACAAAGGATGCTGGAACTATAGCGGGCCTTGAAGTGGTGAGGATAATAAATGAACCCACAGCTGCTTCACTTGCATACGGCCTTGACAAATCTGATAAGGAACAGAAGATCCTTGTATACGATTTTGGTGGAGGAACACTTGATGTAACAGTTATGGAATTTGGCAACGGTGTCTTTCAGGTACTTTCAACTTCAGGCGATACACAGCTAGGCGGAACAGATATGGATAATGCTCTTATAGATTATATTGCAAATGAATTCATGAAAAAAGAGGGAATAGATTTGAGAAAAGATAAGAATGCATACATAAGGTTAAAAGATGCAGCTGAAAAAGCAAAGATTGAACTTTCCACTTCTCTTCAGACAGAGATAAATTTACCATATATTACATCAACAAGTGAAGGACCAAAGCATTTAATCATGACAATAACAAGGGCAAAACTTGAAGAGCTTGTTAATCCCCTAGTAGAAAGAACAGGCCAGTCAATAGAAAAGGCCCTCGAGGCTGCCAAGCTATCCAAAAATGATATTGATAAAATAATTCTTGTTGGTGGCCCAACAAGAATGCCCATAGTTCAGAAATATGTTGAGAATTTCTTTGGCAAGAAAATTGAGAGGGGCGTAGATCCAATGGAATGTGTAGCTATCGGCGCAGCCATAGAGGGCGCTGTACTAGCCGGAGAGATTAAAGATATTGTTCTTCTTGATGTTACTCCTTTAACGCTGAGCGTTGAAACTCTTGGAGGTGTTGCTACACCTATAATTCCTGCTAATACGACAATACCTACAAGAAAATCTCAGATCTTCACAACGGCAAGTGATTTCCAAACTGTTGTAACAATACATATAGTTCAAGGAGAGAGACCTCTTGCAAAGGATAATGTTTCACTTGGCATGTTTAATCTAGAAGGTATACCACCAGCACCTAGGGGTGTGCCTCAGATAGAAGTAACATTTGATATTGATGCAAATGGTATTCTCAATGTAACTGCTAAGGATCTAGGCACTGGAAAGCAGAATAGTATCACAATTACATCATCCACAAAACTTTCAAAGGAACAGATAGAAAAAATGAAAAAGGAAGCTGAGCAATTTGCTGAACAGGATAGGAAGAAAAAGGAAGAAATTGAGACTCTGAACAATGCAGAATCTCTTGTATATACTTCAGAGAAATTTTTAAATGATTATAGAGATAAATTGAATCAAGACGAAATAAAGAAAGCTCAAGAAAAGATCAATGATCTAAAGAATGCAATAAGCTCAAAGGATGTGGAAAAGGTAAAGGAAAAATTGAAGGACGTTGAGCAAATAATACAGAATTTGGGTGCTTCGATGTACAAGAATGTTACACCGCCAAAAGGTGATGAAAAGGAATCGGTAGATGCTGAATACAAGGATAAAGGTCAACAATAATGGCAGATGAAAAAGATTATTATTCAATACTTGGCGTAAGTAAAAATGCAACAAAGGATGAAATAAAAAAGGCATACAGAGAATTAGCAAAAAAATACCATCCAGATCTTCATCCAGAAAACAGAAAAGAGTATGAGGAAAAGTTCAAGGAAATAAGCGAAGCTTACGAAGTACTAATGGACGATGACAAAAGAAGAATTTATGATCAATATGGTTCAGAAGGCGTGAAGTTCGGGCCACAGGGATTTGATTGGAATAATTTCACTCATTACGATGATATTCAGGATCTTTTCAACCAATTCTTTAAGAACATGGGTTTTGGCTCCATATTTGAAGATGAAAGACAGAACATAAGGTTCGTTGTGAACATTGATCTCAAAGATGCATATAATGGAACAACGAAAAATATTTCGTATGAGAGGGAAGTAATCTGCCCTGATTGCAACGGAACTGGTGCAAAAAATGGGAAAACTAGAAAATGTCCCACTTGCAATGGCACAGGCCAGGTAAGGAATGTAAGGTCCATGGGCTTTATGCAGTATGTGAGTGTCCAGCCATGTCCAGCTTGCAATGGAAGAGGTTATATAATTGAGGAAAAGTGCCCCAGGTGCAAGGGAAAAGGAAAAATTATTGTCAAGGAAAATCTTGAAGTAAATATACCCAAGGGTGCAGATGATGGCTTGAATTTAAGAATAAGGGGCAAGGGTCCAGGATCTAAGAATGGAAATGGTGATCTTATCATAACAATTCATGTAAATCAGGATCCAGTTTACAAAAGGGATGGTGATGATCTCTACACTGAAATTGACATACCGTTCACAAAAGCGGCATTGGGTACAGAAATATCTCTTGAACATATATCAGGTGAAAATTTGAACATAAAAATCCCACCTGGAACCCAACCAGGTGAAATAATTCGCATAAAAAATAAGGGAATGCCAAAGTTCAATTCTAGGGGCTATGGTGATCTATTAATAAAGATCAATGTTACAATACCTAAAAACCTGACCCAGAGGCAAAGAGAATTGTTAATGGAACTTGACAATGAGCCAGAAAGAAAAGGATTCTTTCATAGCAGATTCAAGTAGATCCTTTTATTCATTTTCCCCTTATTTTCATATTTTGAAATTTTAATGCCCTTTAGCTCGGATGTTTTTTTTACATGCGTGCCTCCATCCGCCTGGCTATCAAAACCTGATATATCTATTATTCTTATTATATCTACATCTGGGAGGAGATCTTCCCTAACCCTTACCTGATCACTTCTTAGTTCGCTTCTTTTTAAATAAATTATCTTAACTTCGAGATCATCCTTGATTATTTTATTTGCCATTTCCTCTATTGTTGGTAAATCCTCCTTTTTAAGATCATAATTAATATCCATCCTGGCCTTATCAGAATATATTTGAGATCCTGTAATCCTTGCACCATATTCTTTGAATAGGATACCGCTCATTATATGCACTGCTGTGTGATACCTCATATGGGCATATCTTAAATTCCAATCTATTATGCCCTTTATTTTTTTGTCACCTTCAAAATTATTGTCTAGCACATGAACAACCGCATCTGAATCCTTGTATACTTTTATAACTTTATATATTCTATCAGAAATAATTTCTCCCTGATCGGATGGCTGACCGCCCCCTTCAGGATAGAATGCCGTACTATCCAAAGCTATTTCATTATTATTTATTTCTGTGACATTTGCTTCAAATTCTTTCAAGTATGAATCATCCAAATATAGTTTATCCGTTTTTGTTATCCACATATTTTAACAATAGAATTTCTTTATAATAAAGATTTTCATCTATTTCTGCAAAATCTAAAATATAAGATGTTGATTCTTAGAGTATGAATCCTGAAGATGTTGTGGACCAGGTGATTAATGGTGTTGTCAATATAACAGTAGAAAAAACATTGATAGATAAATACATGAATTTAGAGGAACTAAGGGGTTCAGGGTCTGGATTTGTTATATGCAAGGATACAATAGTAACAAATCACCATGTTGTTCAAGATTCTGAGATAGTTTTCATAAGCACAAATGATGGAAGAAACTTGAGAGGAAAAATAATGGATGTTGATAAAACACTTGACATAGCATTCATTAACGTAGAGAATTTAAATATTAATCCTTTAAAATTAGGAGATTCAGATAAATTGAAGGTTGGGGAAATTGTACTTGCAATTGGAAATCCGTTGGGAGTTTTTGGTTCACCAACAGTTACTATGGGCATAATAAGTGCAAAGGGCAGAACTGTTAAAACTGATTCCGTAGTTTATGAAAATCTTATTCAGACAGATGCTGCCATAAATCCAGGAAACAGTGGTGGACCTCTTGTAAACATGAGGGGTGAAATAATAGGAATTACCTCAGCCATGATAGCTGAAGCCCAGGGAATAGGTTTTGCAATTCCTGTAAATATTTTAAAAATAACTTTAGAATCAATACAGAAGTATGGTAAAATTGTTAAACCAAGTCTTGGTATCTCTGGTGTTTCAATAAATCAAATGCTAGCCGATGAATATAAGCTTCCCATGGATCATGGTGTTTGGGTTACGGGAATAGAGCATGGAAGTCCTGCAGATAAAGCGGGGATTTTAAAAAATGATATAATTCTAAAATTCAATGGTAAGGAGATTTCAGGCATAGATGAACTTAAATTCCTTCTTGCAACACTTGAGCCAGGAAAAGAGATTGAAATATCCATACTAAGGAAAGGTAAAGAATTAAATAAAAAGGTATTGCTGGTGTAGGAAAATGTTCCTCAATAAAGAAGAAGAATTAATGCTTCAGGGTGAGTATGGATCAGGAGCAAAAATTGCAATGGAGATTATATTGAAACTTGGTGATTATTACAATGCTGAAAATACAATTGAGATTAAAAATGTACAAATATCGGGAATTTCTTACAAAAATCTTGGAGAATACGGGCTTGATTTATTAAAGAAATTCTCAGATAGTAAGGTTAGAGTTCCATCCTTTTTAAATCCAATCGGTTTTGATCTTGATTTCCCAACATTTTTCACTGATGATAATAATTTCATAAAAGGACAAATGGAAATTTTAAACATTTTCAGATCAATAGGTGCCCAACAAACATTAACATGCACACCATATTATATCATTGAGCCTAAATTTGGAGATCACATAGCCTGGGCAGAATCATCAGCAATTGTATACGCAAATTCGGTGCTTGGAGCAAGAACAAACAGAGAAAGTGGAATTTCTGCACTTGCCTCTGCAATAACGGGTAGAGCAGCCAATTATGGTCTCCATCTCAATGAAGGAAGAAAGGCAACAATAAAAATAAATTTCGATTTTAAACCAGAATACTTTGATTACGCTGTGACAGGCTTATATCTTGGCTCTAAAATAAAAAATGGGATACCTTATTTTCAGGGCCTTGAAAATAATAAAGATGCACTAAAATCTCTTGGTGCAGCATTAAATTCTTCAGGGAGCATTCCTATGTTCCACGCTGAGGGCATCACCCCTGAATATTTTTCTGCAATTTCAGATTCATTGGAAATTATCACACTTTCAAGGACTGAACTTGAAGATTTCAGGAAATCATTAATATATTCAGTAGATCCGGATGTTGTTATGCTTGGATGTCCTCATCTATCCAAGGAGGAAATAAAAAATATAGCAATTTTCTTGAAAAATAAAAAAATTAAGCATGGTAAAGAATTGCTTTTATTTACTTCAAGAAAAATAAAGGATGAAGCATTGGATTATATAAATGAAATAAAACATTCTGGTGCAAGGGTATTTACAGATACTTGCATGGTTGTGTCCCCTGTCCAAGAAAAATATTCTGTAATTGGCCTTAATTCAGGTAAGGCTACATATTATGTGGGAAGAGATAAAAAAATTTTCTTTGCTGATATTAAAACACTTTTGGAGATGGTTACGGATGAAAATTAATGGAAAGGTAATTTTTCCAGGGAATGTTTCAGGTGAAGTGCTAAAATATGATGGCAATTTTTCATTTCTAGGTGGTGTAGATCCAAAAACAGGCATAGTAAAAAAATTAAACAAAAGCATTAAGGATAAAATCTTTGTTTTTGATAGCAGTGCAGGGAGCACTGTAGGATCATACATAATTTATGGCTTAAAGTTTTATAATAATGCCCCAAAGGCTATTATTTGCAAGAAGGCAGATGAAACAATTGTTACTGGATCAGTCCTTGCAAAAATAGTTACAATTGAAAATGTAGATGTGGAAATATTCCAAGATGGGGATTTTGTCCAGATAAACAATGATGAAATAACTCTAGATATTGAGCCTACTGAGGTAGTTACATCAATCCTTATGCATGATGAAAAAATACTGATTTTAAAAAGGAGTGATAAAGTATCCACTTACAAAGGAAAATGGGCTGGTGTTTCAGGGTACAAAGAAAATCTTCCTCCAAGGGATGCGGCAAAAAAGGAGATTGTTGAAGAAACTGGAATTGAATATCCTAAATTGTTAAAAGAAAATGGATTCATGTATTTAAGGGACGGGAAAAGATTATGGAAAATTTACATCTTTCTCTGGGAAATTGATTCTGAAAATATTAATATAGATTGGGAACACACAACATACAAATGGATAAAACCTGAAGAAATAAAAAATTTTGAAACAGTCCCTGGATTAAAGGACGTTTTGGAAAAGCTAATTGATAGAAAATTTTAAAGTTTCTGAATTGTAATTGATCCTGTTGGACAGTTGTTTACGCATTCTGTACATCCATCTATACATGCTTCAGGATGCACTACCTTGCTTACATTTTCAATTGTGAATACCACCGGATTTGCAGGGCATACGGAAGCGCATATACCACAAGCGATGCAAGTTGATTCATCTACTACTGGTTTTTGTGCCATTTAAATCACCTTAATACTGTAATGATAAATTTCATATAAATGTTTTGTTAATCAAAGGAAAATGCCTTACATAAGAACAGAAAAACATAACGCAGAAAAAATTCGCCTCGATCTTCTAAAGAAAAAAATCTTAGATCCAAATTTTCAGATATTTTCAGATGATGATTTTGTCTATTTTCCTGTGATTAAAAATTATTTGGATTATGATATATTGCCAATAAATGGTAAATTAAGAATTCATGAAAACCCATATGAAAAAATTTTAAAATTAATAGATATTGATGATGACCTAAAAAAATATGTGCCTAAACACTGGGAAAAATATGGGGATGTTGTTCTCTTGCAATTGCCTTATAAATTATATAATTATAAGGGAAAAATAGGTGAGGCTTTCGCTAAAATTCTTCATGCCAAGAGTGTTCTCATTTATAAAGGTGTAAAAGGTGAATTAAGAATACCAGATACTGAATTTATTTATGGAAATGATGCAATTACTGTGCATATTGAAAATGGAATCTATTACAAATTTGATGCATCAAGGATCATGTTTTCTTCAGGGAATGTTGACGAAAGAATAAGGATGGGGAAGATAGATGCATCAGGCGAAAAAATCATAGACATGTTTGCCGGCATAGGCTACTTTTCATTACCTATAGCTAAATACGCATTTCCAGATGAAGTTATTTCAATAGAAATGAATCCCGAATCTTTCTTTTATTTGAATGAAAATGTTAAATTGAACGATGTAAAAATTAAAACTATTCTTTCAGATAATAGAGATTTTTATGTTTCAAATTATGCTGATAGAATAATAATGGGATATATAAAAACAGAAGAATTTGTTCCATATGCCATGAAAATGCTAAAAAATAAGGGAATGATACATTACCATGATACGTGGACAACTGAGGAATTAAATAATAAAGAAATTAAGGTCATGGAAATTTTTGGTGATTATATTTATGATATTAAAAGGTTCCACGTTTTAAAATCTTATGCACCACATATATGGCATGTTGTATTGGATATAAAAATTAGAAAAGTTTAAACTGAATAAGCATTAATGTCCATAGAATGGAAAAAACATCTAATAAAAAGAAAAAACTGGACATGTCAAAAAATAATGAGTTTAGGTATTTGCTAAAGGAACTTGTTGAAGACCTCCCTGAAAATTTGAGGGGATCTGTATTTGGTGCTATATACTCGAAGGCGAGTAAAATAGGTACCTATGAAGCAAGAAATTATATACTCAAAATAAAGGAAGATGGTCTTATAGATGAAAAAAAAGCTAAGGAATTGATAGATCTTGTTTTTAAGTACAGCAAATATTATTAATTGGCTAGAGTGAAAAGGGCATGGTCGTTTCCGACATCAAATAACCCGAGCCTGGCACCTGCATCTATCCATCCGTGTGCATAATTTATTGCAGCGAAGGCATTAACAAGATCTCCTTTTTTAAAAAAGTAATCTGCATCGCTGAAATAACTTCTTGCCATCCCCAAGAAATCATTTGCTATCTTTATTAAATGAGAATTTTCAGGTGCAATGATCTTTATTTTTTTCAAAGCTTCCTCAGTTCTTTTAATATATGATGATACCTTTTCTTCACTTAGATCCTGCGACATTTACACTTTCACCACCATGTTTTGTCTCCCTTGGCCTAACTTCCACAAAGAGGGGCATGGCAAGGCTTGCTCCCGTTACAAGGGCAACACCAACAGGCAAATTCTGTATTTCATCTATTGATGATCTTGTAAGACCTTCAACAGAATCGCCTATTGTTTTAAGATCATTGGGATTAGTCACCTTGAGAATTATTTGAGTATTGCACTGGCTCAAAATGTTCTTGTCCACTTTAGCAGGCCTTTGACTTATTATGCACAGGCCAAGGCCAAATTTCCTGCCCTCAGATGCAATGGTCCTTAAAATCTTAGATGACATGGCTTTACCTTGCTGAGGAATGAAATTGTGTGCCTCCTCTACAACAAACATAAGAGGCGGTAGAGCATCCCTTTTCCTTAGTTCAAACAGCATATAGGACAACCTTTGAACTACCATTTCCTGTATGTCTGGTGATACACCTTTAAGATTAATAATTGAAACCTTTCCATTCTGAACAATCTCATCAATTTTTGTTCCAACATCAGAAAATATGCCCTCATCATCAAGAATTGATAAAGCATTAATAAGCGCATTTACAGTTGCTGAATCTTCATCCTGAGAAAGAACATTGATTAAATCTTTAAGGAAAAAGTTACCTTTTGCAGCTTTTAAATAATCCATGGCCTTTCTTAATGGAACAAGATAAGCCCTGAAATCCGTAAAATTTATCAAATTGAGCAGTTCCCTTGGTGTTATCTGCGACAATGTAAATTTCAATGGCTTTGCATTTCTGTTTGTTTTTGTATCAGGTGAAAATTCAATTATCTTTTCAGGGTAACCTTTAGGTTTAACATTAAACTTTTCCATTGATTTTGATTGCTGTGCTGGGTATTTCAATGAAACGTATTCACCATGGGGATCAATTACAACTGTTGTCACATTATGTTTGATTAATTCTTCAATTATCACACCAGTCAAATAGCTTTTGCCACCTCCAGTTTTTGCTAAAATGCTCACGTGTTTCTGTACAAGTGCATTTATATCCAGATATATAGGTATCATATGATTATAGAGAAGCCCAATGTATGCACCATTTCCTTCAATATTCTCAAGACCAATTGTTTCCTTTATTAAAGAATCCTTTGCTTTGTATACAGGTTCACCAGCTCTGAATGGCGTTTTTGGAACTTGTAGAATGCCCTTATTATCTCTATATCCTATTATACTTACGTAACCTAGGAGTACTTCCTGTATTGGAACTGCCTCACCTGCGTTTATTAAAAGCGCTTTTTCAACGGAAAGATCTGTTTTTCTTTCTAGTCTGTCTAGCCTCCCAAGTACCCATCCTGAATTTTGATGGAATATCTGAACATATTCTCCCTGGTCAATTAGGCCTGTAATTGTTACTTGAACTTCAGTTGTGCTTACATCGCCATATACAATGCCAACTTTATTCATTTCTTCCATTTTTTATCATTATTTATTATTAATGGAGTGTATTTAATATTTTTCAAATCATCATTGCATAAATTATGAAAAAAATGAATCCCAGGAGGAGATAATATGTACTAAATTTACCTTTCATTATTATTATGGAATAAACAACTGACACAAGGGTCGTTACTAAAACACTTAAAAAGACATATATATCCAGGTTCCACGGAACTAGCAATAGTGCTATTCCTGGATAAATTGTTGAATATAAAATCTTTTCACCCACCAACGATCCAATGGAAAGTGTATACTTTTCCCTATATGCCCATATCATTGCAGTAATAGTTTCTGGTATGGCTGTTGCTGAAGGAATTAAAACTATTGATATTGCAAGGATACTCAGATGCAAATTCATGGAAATGGATAGTATGGAATTTAAAAGAAACCTGGATCCTAAATATATTAATAAGGCGGAAATGAAAATTTGTAAAGCAGTACCTAATTTATTACCTATGAATTTAGCAAAATATGGCTTTTCTGTTTCCTCAAACATTTCCGCTTCATTATTCTTATATATTATGTAAAAATAGATTATATATGCTAATAAAAAAATTATAGCTATTGGGATATAAGTAATATGAATAAAATAAGGCAACAATGTGAATGGGAATAATATTGAAATAAAAATGTAAGGGATTGACAGAGTCTTTTCCACCCTAATTGTTTTTTTAAAATTTTTAATTGTTACTGAGCCCACTAAAATAGAGAAAAAAACTAATGTGTAGGATATGGATGATGACATGAAAGTTTCTCCAAAAATTGTTCCTATTGCCTCCTGGGAACCAGAATATGAGCCTATTTCAAAAACTGCAACAAGAAAAATCACAAGTTCAGGAAAAGATGTGAACAATGGTGAAATTATCGTTCCAATGAAACTTTTTGAAAGGTTTAATTTAAAGCCAACATATTCAACTGCATTCACAAATAACAATGATGAAAAAAATACAAGAAGAATGCTCGTTATTAGATCAAGAACCATTATTTATGGTTATAAAGAAATATTATAAATAAGTAATCGATCATGAATATATGATTCAAATTTATACTGGAAATGGTAAGGGGAAAACTACTGCAGCATTTGGACTTGCAATGAGGGCAAAGGGAAGAAATAAAAAAGTAGGAATAATACAATTTGCAAAACCTGAGGAATCAGGAGAATTTATTTCTGCAAAAAACCTTGGGATAGATGTTTACCATTTTGGTCATCCCGGATTTATAATAAAAAAGCCTAGGAATGAGGATTATAATCAGGCAAAAATTGCATGGGAAAAGGCAAAGGAAATGATATCCGGTGATTATGAAATAATAATCCTGGATGAATTAAATATAGCGCTTTATTATGATCTCCTTGATGTGAACAGCGTAATTGATTTCCTAAAAAATTATAAAGAAAAAAAGGAAATAATAATTACTGGTAGATATGCAAAGAATGAATTGCTAGATTTAGCTGATCTTGTTACTGAAATGAATCTGGTTAAACATTACTTTGAAAAGGGTATTTATGCCAGGGAAGGTATAGAATTTTAATCTTTTATTATGTATTCCTTCAATATTTCTGAAACATCTATCACCTCATCAACAAGATCCTTTACCATTTCTATATTTCTTGATGAAGTTACGAATATGCTAATTTTCAAGTTAGGGTTAAATTCCCTTTTAAGTTTATTTACTGTGAGAGCAACTAAAACGTTATATCCATCATCATTTGATGATAAATATACCTGCTTTGCCTTTTTAATCCCTGCCTTTATAAGTGCTTCTGCGTTATCAGCCCTTTCCTTGAATACGAGGAAACCATCATTCTTTAGGAATGTGTAATTATCCTGATCCCTAACTATCAATAATAAAGGTTCTTCCTTTTTCTTCAATTCAAATATTAGACCCTGTATCAAGGGCGAATATCCACAAAATATAATATGGTTCTTCATACCTGCAAATTCCACATTTTCCATTACATTCACCACCCTTTCCATTCTTTTTTGGAGAACTGGTCCCAACAAACTTACTATGGCACCAAAAAATGATGCAATACCTAAAATAACAAGTGAAGAAGTAAACATCCTACTTAAAAAAGTGACAGGCAAAATATCGCCGAAGCCAAGAGTAGTCATTACCTCAACCGTATAATAAAATGCTGTTCCAATATCGGTAATGTGTGGAGAAAATTGATCACCTATGATTAAAGAGCCAGCTATGCCGTAAAAAATGGAAAAAAATACTAGTGCAAGTGAAACTAATGCCTCCGTAGGTAAATTTGCCAATGGTGGATAAACAAATGATTTCCTGTATTTTATAAGGAGATATATTGATACTATGTTTAAAATCACTCCAACAAAATCTATGTAATAGAGTTTTGATGTTCTGAGTACTGCGGTTATAAAATAAAGAATTATGAAACTCATTGCCATATACCAGCTCGTCCACGTTCTTTTCTTAAGGCCCCTGTAGATTATAATTAAAAATATACCGTAAAGCAAAGGTAAAAATGCACCCGTAGTACCCATTAATAAACTTTCCTTTACCAAATTTGCAATGAATTTTTCTCTAATATCAATTAAGATTATACCTGAAAATATTTCGTAAAGACCTGTAAAAACTACGAGGTATGGTATCCATTTAATGCCTTTTTGCATTATTTTAATTATAACATTATAATTAAAATACTTTTCCAACAAAAATTAAAAAGTTTAAAATACTCTCCAACAATAACATAATTCCGGTGATAGCGATGATGGGTAGTGAAGAAGAAGATAAGGTAATGAACCAAGTCTTTGGTGGTTTTATTACCGCTATTATAGGTTTAAAGGTGGATACAACACAGATTGAAAATATTGCAAAATTATTAAGGGATAGCCCAAATGTTGAAGATCTTTTCCTTGTTACTGGTGATCTCGATCTTGTATTAAAAGTAAAATTTCTAAATTACAAGGATCTTAAAGATTTTATTTTGGATAAAATTGGTAAGCTTAATGGTATTCAGGATACATCAACAATGGTAGTAGTTGCCCCTTATAAGGAAAGGGGTATAGTCTTGAGCGAAAAATAGAGGTGTTTATTATGGCAAAAAATGATGAGGACCTGAATAATATTATGATTTTGCTTGACGATTTGATAGGAGATCAATCAATACCTAGAAACCTTAGAAAAAGTGTTAATGATGCAAAAGAAAGGTTAAACAATAAAAAGGAAGGCCTGGATCTAAGAATAGCGGGGGCAATATTCATCCTTGAGGAGCTTGTTAATGACCCAAGTTTACCTATACACGCAAGAAGCTCAATATTCACAATAATAGGAAAATTGGAGGCTTTATCCAACAGGATTTCTTGAATATATTATTAAAAATATTTCCCTTAAGGACAATAAAAATAAAATTAGAAATGAAATTAAAAATATGTATCGGTCCACAATATAGGATATATTATTCAATTGATTGAATCCAAATAAAATGTTCAGTAGGACTATTATTAAAATAATGTAAATTGTCATTATTAAAAGATGCATTGATGAAAATGTTTTTATTAAATTGGTATCACCGAAAAACATTGATATTAATGCACCTAAAAAGGAAAGAGATATGGCAATTATGAAAAAATGTTCCAAAGGGAGAGATCCATATAAATTAAAAATAATTCCAAGAAAAAATAAAACCAAAAGGGAAAAAGTATCAATAAAGGGTATAAATTTTCTTTTTATCATTTACATCTCTGATAATCCTTCAAACTCATCCTGAAGTTCTATCATCACTTGAGATAACAATTCATCAAACGTTGATGCCTTGTATTCTCTTAATCCTCCAATATCACTGTTCAACCTTGCTACGAATCCTTTTTTATCAGATAAAAATTCAATTGAACAAAGAGTCTCCTCCATTTAATATCACCTAATTTATGTTTGATTAAAATCTTGTATTTAATGTTTTTCTTGAACATTTTTTTTAAAACTTTATTAAAAATATTCAAAATATCATTTATATGTTGCAAAAACTTTTTTAGTTCTTTTTATTCAGTATTCATGTTGGGGTGTAATAATGAGCAATATAATTACGCATACGGACTCAGACGGGGTGATTTCAGCTTATTTAATTAGAAAGTATATAGATAAATCTAAAAAAATTTTTTTCTCAAATCCTTCATTAATAAAAGATACTATTGCAAAATCTGTAATTGGTGAAAATAAACTGGATAAACTCTTCATCCTAGATATAGCAGGAAATGATCATGCTGTACATTTATCATCAGTTTATGATAAAACAATATGGATTGACCACCACCTATGGGCACCTATAAATAACTATGAAAATGTTGAAATATACATTATGCAGGAGCCGAGCGCAGCTCAGGTAGTTTCAAATGTATTTGGTATAGAAGATTATATGATTGAAATGGCTAACCATATAGATCAGAATAATATAACAAATAAAAATGAAAATAATTTTAGGGATCTCATTTCTGCCATAAAGTTCTACAAGGGCAAGTATTTCGACAAAATTCTTGAAAACTTGGTAAATGATCTCATGAATAAGGATGTTGAAATAATAATAAATGAAAATATGGAAATAATAGAGAATTTTAGGATTTATGTTGAAAGTATAAAAAAGAGGCTAGAAAATAATATAGTATTTTTAAAAATAAATGGTAAAAAAATTGCAATACTTGAAACAGAGGAAAACATACCAGTGTACAAGATTGAAGAATCATTGGATCCTTCAAAATGGGACGTGCTCATAGTAAAATTCTTCAGATCTGGTAGAGAATACTCTTATACAAAACTTGAATTCAGATCAAAGAAACCCGATGTGCTAAAAATTGCAAGGGCATTCGGTGGAGGTGGCCATCTTCTTGCGGCGGGTGCATCCATAAATGGTAGCATATCCTTCAACGATATACTAAGTGCCGTGAATCTTTTCCTTTGATTTAAAGATAATAATACTTGCTGCCCTTTTGATAAATTGCAAGCAATAATGCATCCTCAATCAATTTTTCTCTGTTAATCTTATTGTTTGTAAGAAAACCAATGGCACCCCTTTTCCTTCCTATGTCTTCAGTTCCATAGTATTCATCAAACCTTTTTCCTATTTCACCATCATCAAAGAATTCCATAAAGGTGTCAGGATAGACAAAACCCATGCTTCTTGAAAAATTAACATTCCCTAATTTATCTAAAATTACAACATAATGAACATCAAAGTACTTTTTTATGTAACTGTCCCATACTAGACCCGCTTCAATGCCTATGCCATAATCACCATCGCCTATAGCCTCCTTTGCCCTCTTGTATGCGCAATATATTATTTCATTGTCATATGGTTGATTTTTTAAACCCTGGATTTTTTTACCTAATACCTCAAAATCATCAAAGAATTTTGAAAAAACTTTCTTTACCGCATTTAATTTAATTTCATTGTCAGAGCCTACATTTATAACAATCTTTTTCAACCTTTTTCCAAATTTGTCTATGTCACCTGAAACTATTCTTGTTGACGCAACTGGAATAAGATCTTCAGCAAGAACCCTACCTATGTTATAAATTTCCATTTCTTTTAGACCTTTACTTTTCCTAATCCTATTAATTTCCTTTGCATAAAATCTTGTTTCATATGATACAACAATTGCATCAAACTCTTCATTTACTGTAGGCCCATAATGATCTTCTATCATCCTTATTTCATATTTCTTCCCGAATTTCTTTACAAAATTTACAAGGTTTCTGTATCTTACATTGTAAGGATTCACTTGATAATTTCTAGTCAGTTTTGCAAATGCATCGCTCGTAAGACCTATGAGAACTTCATCGCCTATCTCAAATGCTTTGTGGAGAAGGTTCTTATGGCCCTTATGCAATATATGGAATGTTCCACCAACGGCTACTCTCATTCAAATCATTGAAACATTAATAAAAATTGGTATTAATTTTTATTCATTCTCTTGGCTTAGATCTTTCATTATCCTTTCCATTGTCTCCTTAGGATCTCTATAGTAATCTGTAATTATCTTCCAAATGTCCCTAAAATCCGTAATATTTTTCTTATCTAGGTATTTTATTACATTGATCCTTCTTTCAAATTCCTGATCCATGTCATCATGCGTCCAATTTTTCAGATTAATTATTTTATCAAAGAGATAGCTATGACCCTTGAAAATGAACCTGTCCTTCTTTGGATCCCATTCAAAAACTACATTTGTAATGAGCTCATTTGTTTCGGGCTCGAAACCTACAATTTCAACTATCTCCTTAATTCTTCTAACAAGTTCATCCTTTACCTTTACCTGTGTTTGTATTATCACGTTATTCAATGCAGTCATAAGTATCCTTGGTGTACCTATTGGCGGGTTTTCAAGTCTGTTTACCATTGCTTTTACAGATTCTGCGTGCATGGTAGAATATGTTGTATGGCCTGTGGCCATTGCTTGAAACATTGTATATGTTTCTTTTCCTCTTACTTCACCTACAATTATGTATCTAGGCCTTTGCCTCAATGCTGCTCTTACGAGGTCATACATATCTATTTCTCCAGATGCCTTGCCCGCAATACTTTTTTCTCCAACACCGCTTCTAGTTGTACCAGGAATCCAGTTCTGATGTGGAAGGTTTATTTCCCTTGTATCCTCTATACTTACAATCTTTGATGCTGGAGGTATGAAAATTGCAATGCTATTCAATGTAGATGTTTTACCACTTGCTGGTCCTCCTATCACTATCATGGATTCACCTAGCTCAACACCTAGCCAGAGATAGGCTACCATTTCAGGGCTTGCAGTTCCGTATTTAATAAGATCCGTAGGTGTGAAAGGCTTTTCTTTGAATCTTCTAATGGTAAATGTTCCCCCTCTTGTTGTCACCTCTCTGCTGTAGGTAGCCTGAACCCTATGCCCTTCAGGTGTAGTTCCATCAAGAATAGGATCTGAAACTGATATTTGTTTCATACATTTTTGTCCAATATATACTATGAAACTATTAAGTTCATTATCATCATTAAATGTTATATTAGTTTTAATTGAGCCATATTCTCTATGATAGATATATATTGGTATATTAACACCATCACATGATATATCTTCCACATTTTCATCATTAATTAAAGGGTCTATTTTTTGGTATTTAATAAAATCCCTTTTCACATAATAAAAAATCCTTTCCAGATCCATATCAGAGACTTTTATCATCCTAGATTCGATGAATTTTCTAACAGATTCTGTGAGATACTGTTCTTTTTCAGCCTGTGTTTTTAAATACCATTCAAATTTTAATGTCTGGTTTAGTGATGAATAAACTTCTTTTAAAATTGCTGAAAGTTTCGAGCTTAATGGTGGTTCTATAGCCTCATAATAATATTCAAAATTTTTTGTATCAAAAAGTATTCTTGCAAATGTATATGGATAATTTATTTTATATATCTTTTCTATCCTGAAATCGGGATTTTCAACCTTAGGTATTGGTGTCAAACTAGATAGTAATGTTTCACCTTGAACTACCTTTACCTTCCTTGATTTTGATGATTTCAATATTCTAGAATAAATTTTGTATGTATAATTATCAAGCAAATTTATTTTTGATCCTTCTTTTTCTACCAGAGGAACCACCCCATTCTTTAATTATGGAATTATTTTTCCATTATTATTTCTGTTAATTTTTCTATTACAACCTTCTTTATAAATGTTTCCAATAAATAAATGAATAAAAAATATATTTTTTATATTTTATCAAAATAAGCCTTATTTATTTAAATAAAATATTAATTATTGATGAAAAATAAGGTTTTACAATTAAAAACAAAAAATAAAATCTATAAAAAGGATATGGCAATATCAAATATGGGTATATTATTCCCGATTATTTTGGTACTCTCTATAATGTTCATTTTTGATGCATATGTTGCTGGCGAAACTAAAATTTTTCCATTCTGGGTACCTTTGGCAGCTTTTTTAATGTCTGTGATCGAAATGTTTGATTTTGTATATGTAATCAAATTTTTAAAATCATTGAGAGAAAATAATAATCACTATTTTTTTAACAATAAAAAAATATAAATTTATTTATAAATTAATATCTCCTCTTTTCCATTATTTAGAATTTCTACATTCTGACCCTGAAATTCTGTCACTTTTTCAAATTTGAAATATTCAGGTGATATATGTCTACCCTTGAACTCTATTCCATTCTTCAATATTTCAGGATCCATATTCATAATTCTTTCCTGAAATTCATGTATTTCGTTCTTAAGAATTGGCCCAAGCTTTGATATATCAGGATGTGCCTTTACTATTCTTTCATGTATATGCGCCTGACTAAGAATTTCTAAATCTTCTATTTTTAATGCATTCATGACTAATGACTTCTCCTTTTCGTATATTCCTTTTTCTTCAGTTATTATTGCTACCTTTTTGATTGAATTTTTCTTATTTTCTATCTTCCATCTTCTTATAATCGCAATTGTTTCTTTGATTCTTCTACCTTCTTCAAGATATTCTATTTCATATTTTTCTGGCCATTTTTCTAGATGCACAGATATCTTTTTCTCAAACTTTGAAAACAATCTATGGTATATTTCTTCAGTTATGTGGGGTATGAATGGTGCATATAATTTTATTATTCCTAAAAATATTTTGTATAAAGTTGCCTTAGTTCCAGCATCATCCTTTGCTTTGAATTTGATCATTTCTATATAATGATCAGCAAAAACATGCCAGAAAAATTCATCTATTTCCTTGATCGCCTTATCAAACCTGTATTCTTCCATGTATGATGTCACTTTCTCAACAAGAATTGAAAATTCAGATGTTATCCATTTATCCATCATATCAATGGGCTCTGATTCTATTTTCGTTTCTATATTCATTTCAATAAAGTTCGCCACATTCCATAGCTTTGTTAACAATTTACGTCCATGGACAATTTCCCTCTTCCTGAATGGTGTATCCTCTCCTGGCATGCATGTAGCAGTAAAATACCTGAAAGCATCTGCACCATATTCATCTATAATTTTGAGAGGATCAACAACATTTCCCCATGAAGCATGCATCGGCCTTCCATCTTCTGCTAGAATATGCCCATCAATGAAAATGTCTTCCCAAGGTTCTTTACCTGTTATGACTTTACATCTGAGCAATGAATAAAATGCCCATGTTCTTATTATATCATGTGCCTGTGGTCTTAAACTCATGGGATATAATTTCTTGAATTTTTCATCATCACGGTATAGAAATGCATTATATAATGGTGAAATTGAGGAATCAACCCATGTATCAAAAACATCCTCAACAGGGAGGAGTTCAGATCCGCATATTGGACATCTTTCTACTGGTGGCTTTTCCCTTGTCGGATCAATGTAATCATCTCTTTTTAGAAGCTCATCTTTTTTAGGATAAACAATATGGCCATTCTTGCAAACCCAAGCAGGTATAGGTGTTGCAAAGTATCTCTGCCTTGAAACGACCCAGTCCCATTCTAAATTCTTTGTCCAATCCTCAAGCCTTATTTTCATAAAATCCGGGAACCATCTTAAATTGTTTATACTCTTAAGTATTTCATCCTTCAAATCAAGTGTTTTTATGAACCATTGCTCCTTGTTTATAATTTCAAGAGGTGTACCACATCTCCAACAAGTACCAACATTGTGGTTAATTTCCTCAACCTTTATAATTCTATTTTCATTTTCAAGGTCTTCTATGATCTTTTTTCTTGCCTGTTCATAATGCAGACCTGCATATTTTCCAGCTATTGATGTTAACTTACCCTCTTCGTCCATGCTCCTAATTATGCTAAAACCATGCTTTTTTATTAATTTAAGATCGTTCTTATCGCCTATAGAGCATACCATTTCTATGCCAGTTCCAAATTCCATTTCTATTGAATCATCAGGTATCACTGGAACTTTTTTACCAGTTATTGGAACAATAACATTTTTGCCATTTAAACTTGAAAATCTTTCATCTTTTATGTTGTATGATAAAAATAAACAGGCCGGTATGAGCTCTGGTCTCGTTGTAGCAATGGTAACATTTCCACCTGATTCAATATCAAAATTTATATAATATAACTTTGTGCTCTTTTCCTTATATTCAATCTCAGATTCTGCTATAGCGGTTCCACACCTTGGACACCAGTTTACTGGGTGCAAATCTCTGTATATTAAACCCTTTTCTGCCATGTCAAGGAATGTTAACTGCGTTACCCTTCTATATTCAGGTGAATCTGTTTGATAATATATTGATGGATCCATGGATTCACCAAGAATTCTAAACTGCATTTCCATTGTTTCAATCTTTGAATGTGCAAATTCCTCACACCATTTTATGAAAGTATGCCTATCAACATCCCTCATTTTAACATTCTTTTCCTTTTCAACATTTACCTCTATTGGCATGCCATTTACGTCAAAGCACAATGGGAAAAATACATTGTAACCTGACATTCTTTTATATCTTGCGATGATATCAATGTGAGTATAATGTGTAGCATGTCCTAGATGCAATGCACCGCTGGCATATCTTGGTGGATTATCAATTGAATATGTCTTTTTATCAGAATTGAAATCGTATCTATATATTTGTTCCCTAGACCAGAACTCTTGCCACTTGCTCTCTATTTCTTTAGGTTCGTAATTCATTGTAGAACTAAATTAGCAGATACCATAAAAACTTTTTTAATGAATGTTTACTTTACCTACAACATGGATGCTTATATTGTTTCTGCAGCTAGAACTCCAATTGGTAAGTATGGTAAAGCATTTTTGAATGTTTCAGCACAAGAACTTGGAAAAATTGCGGTGAATGAAGCATTAAAAAGAGCTAACATTTCTAGCGACATGGTTGATGAAGTAATTATGGGTAATGTACTCCAATGCGGCTTGGGTCAGAATCCAGCCCGACAAGTAGCCTTAAAAGCAAGTTTTCCATATAAAATTTCAGCGTTTACTGTAAACAAGGTATGCGGTTCAGGTTTGAAATCTGTTATGTTGGCCGCACAATCCATAAAAGCAGGTGATCAGGATATTGTTGTGGCAGGAGGTATGGAAAATATGAGCCAGGCGCCTTATTATATGAAAGGTGCCAGGTTCGGGCTTAAGTACGATAATACAACGATGTATGATGAAATGATCATGGATGGTTTATGGGATGCATATTATAACGTTCATATGATCAAGACTGGTGAGGTAATAGCAGAAAAATATAATCTCACGAGGGAGGAAATAGATCAATTCGCCTATGAAAGCCATATGAAAGCTAATAAGGCAACCGTAAATGGTACCTTTTCCAAAGAAATTGTTCCGGTCAAAACTGAATCAGGTATAGTTGACAAGGATGAAGGCATAAGGCCTGACACAACACCTGAAAAACTTGCAAAACTGAAACCAGCATTAAAAGATGGAAAGTATGTGACAGCAGGAAATGCATCACAGTTAAGTGATGGTGGTGCTGCAGTAGTTGTTATGAGTGAAAAAAAGATGAAAGATCTAGGCATTGAACCTATGGCCAGGATCATTGCTTACAATACTTCTGGTGTTGATCCTCTATATGTAATGGAAGCCCCAATTCCTGGAGTGAAATCACTCCTTGAAAAAACAGGATTTTCTATCAAGGACATAGATCTTTTCGAGCATAATGAGGCATATGCATCTGCAAGTCTAGCTGTGAAAAAAGCTTTGAATGTACCAGATAACATTTTCAATATACATGGAGGTGCTGTAGCTCTAGGCCATCCGATTGGTGCTAGTGGTGCAAGAGTTCTTACAACACTTCTATACGGCCTGATTGAAAGAAAGGGCAGATATGGTATCGTTACGATTTGCCTAGGAGGGGGAAATGCAGTTAGTATGCTCGTGGAGAATTTGAGGTGATATAAAATGAAGGTAACAGTTTTTGGGGCTGGAACAATGGGCAGGGGAATAGCACAGGTATTTGCCACATATAACCATGATGTTCTTCTTATTGATGTGGAACAGAAATTCATAGATAATGGTATAAATGGAATAAAATCAAGTCTTAACAAATTGTATGAAAAAAAACAAATTAATGAAGAACCTGCAAAAATCTTGGAAAGAATAAAAACTTCATTGAAGATAGAAGATTCCAAGGGTTCAGATCTTGTAATTGAAGCCATAGTTGAAAAATTTGAAATGAAGGCAGATCTTTTTAAAAAGTTGGATGAATTTCTTGATCCCAGGGTAATTTTTGCATCAAATACTTCTTCAATATCAATAACTAGGTTGGCAAGTATGACTAAAAGACCTGAAAAATTCGTTGGTATGCATTTCTTCAATCCAGTGCCCCTTATGAAACTTGTTGAAATAGTAAAAGGTGAAAAAACAGATGAAAATACGGTAAATTATGTCTATGATCTTGCAAAATCACTGGGAAAAATTCCTGTGAAGGTTCAAGATTATCCCGGTTTTGTTGCAAATAGAATTCTAATGCCACTGATAAATGAGGCTATAAATGCACTAATGGAAGGAGTTGCAACAAAGGAGGATATAGATAGTGTTGCAAAGTTTGGCCTTAACCATCCCATGGGGCCTCTTGAACTCGCTGATTTAATTGGCCTAGATGTTTGCCTTGATATAATGAATGTACTTTACCAAGACTTTGGAGATCAGAGGTATGCACCATCCCCATTATTGAAAAGGATGGTTGCATCAGGAAAACTTGGCAGAAAATCTGGTGAAGGCTTTTATAAATATAAATGATTAAGAGATTACTTTTCCTTTTTTAATTATTTCAGTTACTAGGTTAACGCCAAAATGGTATCCTATTTCTGTATATGATTTGGCATCCATAATTATTAAGTTAGCATCCTTTCCAACTTCAATAGATCCTAATTTATCCTGTAATCCCGATGCAAAAGCTGCATTGTATGTTGATGCAACTATTGCTTCCTCAACAGTCATTCTCATTCTATAAATTGAAAGTGAAATTATTTCCTGCATATTTTCTGTATAGCAGTTAGGGTTCAGATCCGTGCCTATTGCAACAGCAACATTGTTTTTTATAAACTTTCTTGCATCTGAAAAACTTTCTTGAAATAATGTAAATGGAGTACCAGGGAGTAAAACAGCCACGGTATTCTTTTTACTCATCTCATTAATTATTTCGTCTGGGGTTTTTAATAAATGGTCCATGGAAATAAAATCAAATTTCTTTATTAGGGAACTGCATCCTATGTATTCTAATTCATCCGCATGCATTTTTAATTTGAATCCTTGTTCTTTTGCTTTTTTAAGGAACAATTCTGTTGATTCCTTGGAAAATGCACCCTTATCGCAAAAAACATCAACATTTTTGGCATAATCCTTAATTTTTTCAATATTGTCAGAAATATATTCAACATATTCTTTTTCTTCCCTATTTTTAGGAATGATGTGAAGAAGGAATGTTGGTGATATTTCAATACTATAGTTTTCAGATAATCTTTTTATAACTTTGAGCATTTTTATTTCATTTTCAATATCAATACCATAACCTGATTTTGCCTCCGCACCTAGAGTTCCATGCTTAACCATATATTCTAGCCTTTTGGATGATTCTTCGTAAAGTTCTTCTTCACTTGCATTTCTCGTTTTATCAACTGTGTAATAAATACCACCTCCTGCATTCTGTATTTCTAGGTAACTTTTTCCCTGCATTTTTAATGATAATTCAAAATCTCTAATGCCAGAAAATACAAGATGCGTATGTGGATCAACAAACGCTGGCATGACTATTTTTCCTGATGCATCAATTTTTTCTTCTATTTTATCAGGAAGCTCTTTCGTAATTTTAATTATTTTTCCCCTATCTATCCAAATATTGGAATTTTTGATTATTCCTAGATCCCTCATTTCATTTCCTTTTTTTGGTTTGTTATAACCATGTGGGATTGTTAAAATCTCTGATGCATTCTCTATTACGATCATGATTGATCTATTATTTTGAATATCTCCTTCTTCCTCTTTTCCATTTCATCCCTTGATATTTTATTCCAGTTGTTTCCCTGAGGGTCTATAGAAACAATTAATGGCCCAAAATCGATTGCATCGAATATCCACATTGCTTCTGGTGATCCAAGTTCATCAAGAAAATAAACATTTTCTACTTTGTGGAAACTTTTTGCCGCTAGAGCACCTGCACCACCAGTGTATGTTGCATATATGCCCTTTATATTCTTCAAGGCTTCGGCTGTATTATCGCCCATTCCACCTTTACCTACTATGATCCTTATTCCATATATCTTTATAACATCCTTTTCGAATAGATCCATTCTCGATGATGTTGTTGGTCCAGCAGCTAAGACCTTCCACTCATCCCCCTCTTTTTTTACAACTGGGCCACAGTGATAAAGTACCATCTTTGATGGATCGAATGGAAGACTTTCACCTTTTTCATGAAGTTCAAGCATTAATTGATGAGCTTCATCTCTTGCTGTAAAAACTTTTCCTGTAATGTATATTACATCCCCCATCTTTAAATTTTGAATCTTATCCATATCTTCAGGTATTTTTAATTTGTACATCATTACTGTTTCACCTCCACCTTTCCAGAAGAATCTACCTTAATTATTGCCCTTCTATCCGCCCAGCACTGAACAACAAGGCCTACAGGTAATGATGCAGGATGTCTGTATGCATATTCAATATGAACATCAAGTACGGATGTCCTGCCACCCCAGCCCATTGTGCCAACCTCAGTTTTATTTAACAAATCTAATAATTCCAGTTCAAGATCCGCCACCCTTTTTTCCTCATGTCTCTGACCAAGAGGCCTTAATAGCGCTCTTTTAGCGATGATCATTGAAAGATCTGAACCTCCACCTATGCCGAGGCCAACAATAATAGGTGGGCAAGGGTTTGCACCAGCTTTAATCACTTGATCAACTACAAATTTCTTTATGCCCTTTATACCCTCCCCTGGCTTCAGCATGCCAAGGGCGCTTGCATTTTCAGAGCCACCACCCTTTGGCAATACATATATTGTGGCATCATTTCCTTCCCTAAGGAACCAGTTAATGTAGGGAATGAACCTGCCAACATTATTTCCAGGGTTTTTTCCTGTAAATGGATCAACGGCGTTTGGTCTTATATAATAAAGATTTGTTGCCTTTGCAACACTTGCTGTAATAGCATTAACAATTTCCTTCTTGTATGGGAAATCATACCCAACATCCAGGAAAAATGTCTGGGTTCCAGTATCCTGACATATTGGTAACTTTTTTTCCTTTGCATATTTTACATTATCTAAAATGGAATTTAGCTGTGATTTAGAAACTTCATTAGTTTCATTTTCATAAGCAACCCTTATGTGCTCAAATACATCATAAGGAATGGATGTTTCTGCTGTTCTAATAGCCTCCAAAATAGTCTCCTCGATGTTCATAATACTTACATGTAATTCGAATTAATAAAGTAATTGCATTTATATTAGAGAAATATTTAAGTAAAGAACAACAATATAATTATGATGTTAAAAGGTAAAGATATAATATCGATTAAGGATCTTTCTGAAAAGGAAATCTTTGAGATTTTTGAAGTTGCAAAGGAAATGGTTCCAATTGCAAAGGGAAGAAGCCTGGATCTTTTAAAGGGAAAAGTCCTTGCGACACTCTTTTTTGAACCTAGTACAAGAACAAGGTTTTCATTTGAAACCGCCATGTACAGATTAGGTGGAAATGTAATAAGTTTTGCTGATCCAAAGTTAACTTCTCTTTCAAAGGGTGAAACTTTAGCAGATACAATTAGGATGGTTGATTCATATTCTGATGTAATAGTAATGAGGCATAGCTACGAAGGTGCTGCAAGGCTTGCAAGCAAATTTGCCGAGCATCCTGTTATAAATGCTGGAGATGGTGCAGGGCAGCATCCTACCCAAACACTCCTTGACCTTTTTACAATCTGGTCACACATAGGCAAAATTAAGGATCTTAATGTTGGTCTCATAGGCGATCTAAAATATGGAAGAACTGTGCATTCTTTGGCCATTGCACTCTCAAATTTTGGAGCTAATTTGTACCTCGTGTCACCAAAGGGTCTTGAAATGCCCGATCACATACTTAGAGAAATAAGGGAAAAGGTAAAGCCAAAGATCACAGATGATATGAATTCAATAATAGGTGATCTTGATGTTCTCTATGTTACTAGGATACAAAAAGAAAGATTCCCTGATATTAGCGAATATCTTAAGATTGCGGGCTCATATAGAGTTGATCTTGCACTCCTTGAAAAGGCTAAAAAAGATATGATAATAATGCATCCACTACCAAGAATAGATGAAATAGCACCTGAAGTTGATTACACACCACATGCAAAATACTTTGAACAGGCATTTAATGGTGTTCCTGTGAGAATGGCAATACTCAGCCTTGTACTGGGGGTGAGGTAAATGCCAAATATGGAATTAAAGATTGAAAAGATAAGAAACGGAACAGTTATTGATCATATACCTTCAGGAATGGCATTAAAAGTTTTGAAAATTCTTGACATAGATGAAAATGTAAAAACGACACTTAGTATAGGAATTCATGTATCAAGTGGAAAACTCGGCTACAAGGACATTGTAAAAATAGAGGACAGATATTTAGCATCCAAAGAGATTGCAAAGATAGCTTTGATTGCACCAAATGCAACAGTAAATAAAATAAAAGATTATGAGGTAATAGAAAAATATACTGTTACACCACCTTCTGAGATCATAGGCATAGTCAAATGTTCAAATCCGGCCTGCGTGACCAATGCGAAAGAGCCAATTTCCCCAGAATTTTACGTAATTTCAACCAATCCAATAAGAATTAAATGCAAATACTGTGAAAGAGAGATGGAAGGCAAAGACATAATTCAAAATATTATATAGGTTCTGAATTAATTTCAACTCTGACTAAATCACCATCATTTACTTTCAATGCTTTTCTTAAATTTACTGCGCTCACTATTTCTACCACATTTTTATAATGGCCTCTCTCTGGAAATACTATATAACAATTTATTCCATTTATTTTTGCTCTCTGTACAAACACATCACCAAATGTTCTTCCATTTTCAACAAAACCTGTGAGCTTTATTTTAGAATTATTTTTCAAATAATTGAGCCTTTCAATCGTTTCATCATCTACCTCAAGATTGAATGTACCTGGATAAGGAATTTCATTGAAAAATTTTTTAAATTGATCAATGTAACCTTTCCTTGTCATGTAATAAGATCCTTCGCCCATTCCTGTTACAACTTTACCTGCGAAACTTATTTCAGAAAAAAATTTTTCTATAGATATAATAGATTTAATTTCATTTTCTAAAAATTTCATTCCCTGTTGGGATATTTTGATCCTTGTTCCGGATCTTGATATTATCCTTTTTATATATCCCTTTTTCTCAAGCTCAGAAAGCTTTCTAGATGAAGTTTGCTGACTTAATCCTATTATTTTGCCAAAGTCAGCTGTTTTTATTGTCACATAATTTTTCAATGCACCAAGTTTTGTAAGATTTTCCAATAGGCAGAATGCTTCACAATCCTTCATGCAAAATCAAGCCTCTTTTCGCCCCTAGGTCTTATTACTTTGATACCATTCTTTTTCAATCTTTCAATTAGGATCCTATCATTTGTAAGTACAATGCATTTTTTTTTAATTGCAAGATCAAATATGGAATAATCCCCGGATAAATCTGTTTCTATTACTTTGAATTTTTTGGCATATTTCAAAGCAGCCATAGCGTCAGAATTTCCCCGGGAGAGATTTTCAAGTTCATGGATAACACTCTCGGGAACAAGTATAACATAGCTTCCTAAAAGCCTTTGAAGCTCATCCTCTATCCTAAGCTTACTCTGAAAAGGTAGCATAAGAGCATTTGTGTCAACAATCACTTCATTTACCATTGAGGAACTTACCTACCCTGGCTATTCCCTCATCTATTTTTTCCATATATCTTACAAGTGGGCCATAGGAGATCCTTATGCCATTACGCATTGAATTCCCAAAGCCCTTACCAGGAACAAAAATGACTCCTGTGTGTTTCAAAACATCAATAACAAAGGCGTCTGAATCGGTTTTTACATCCACAGCAACATAAAGGCCGCCTTGAGGTTCAAGATATTTAAAACCCAAATGATCTTCTATTGCTTTTGTAGTTATCTTAGCAGCTTTTTTGTAATCAAACCTTATTTTATCAACATATTCTTTTAGATCATTTTTCGAGATCATTTTCATAAATTCTGTAAAAGCGATCTGATGCAAGGAATCTGGGCATAGAATAGAAACCTGCTGCATCCTCTCCATAGATTTTATTATATCTTCGTTCGCTTCAATCCATCCCATTCTTCTTCCCAGGCCACGGTCCCATTTACTATTTGAATTAATTGTGATTATGTTTTCATAATCACTTGGAGAAAATGAAAAATAATCTGGATATGTATCGTTGAAATATTGCGTTTTATAAGCATAATCCAAAATGAGGTATGTTCCAGAATCCATTGATATTTTAATAACATCTTTCATGAAATCCTCTGGAATTATCTGGCTAGTTGGATTATCTGGTGATGCTATTAACATTGCCTTTAGATTTTTGTCCTTGAACAATTCATTTATCTGCGATAAAATTTCTTTTTTATTGCTCAGATATTTCCATTCTTCGTTGAGGAATCTTATTGTTTTAACCTTTATATTATCAGAAACAAATTTTATTTGACCAAAATAATTAGCATATGTTGGATCAACAAGTGCAATTGAATCACCCGGATCAAGAAGAACCCTAAGTAAATCTATTGTTAATTGAGAGCTGCTCCCTCCTATTATTATATTATTTGATTTTAAATTCTCATTAAATAAATATTTTTCATAAAGAGAAATTGCCTCTTTTGTTTCATTGAACCCAGAGGTTGGAGAATAACCACCTGCCCTGTGGAATAGCATTTTATCAGATATTATTTTTTTATAAGCCTCTATAAGTGCATCTGGTGCATAATGATCTACCCATCCACCACCAAAAGATATTACATCATCTGGATTTAGACCTATGTTTATTATATTCTGAGGTTCAGCCATTTTCATTATTTCTCTAATTGGTGAAGGACTATTTATCTCCCTTTTTATTAATGATGATAAACTTTTCATTTTACCACCTCATGGAACAATACTGCCAAAGGCAATATCCTTCTTTATTTTTTCAATCTTTACCTTTAACTTTTGTCCTTTCTTTGCCTTAGGTATGTAGATAGTGAAATTCCCTTTTTTTGCTATACCGTCACCATCTTTACTTACATCAATGATCTCAAGCTCGTATGTTTTACCTTCTTCTATTTTTTCTTCCTGTACTTTTATTTCAATGTGGGCCGTGACTGGCCTTATTGCACCGCAAGCCTTGCAAACAAGAATTTCTATCCTATCTTCCTTTTTAAGGATTGTATCAGGGCTTCCACATTCGTAGCATAAAACATAAGTTTTCACATATTGATTTATCCTGTCTTTAATATCTGATAAAGATACCTTCCCCTTGAAAACCAATCTTCCACCTTGAATTGTTCCAGCCGTGCCAAGTTCCCTGAAAAGGAACTTTGAAAGGTGCTGTGGATCCCTGTCCAATTTTTCACAGAATTCACCAAAATTTCTGAATATTGTATTTTTTCCTTCTATTGTAATTTCAGCCTCTGGAAGTTGAAATCTTTCACCTGAATATATTACAGGAGGGATATTTTCCCTTGCTCTTTTTAGAAGAGATTCATAATCAAATATATCTACCATGTTTGCAGACATTAATAATTATCTTATATACTTTGCCTTAGCTTTGTATTCAATATTTAAATATCATTAATTATTTTGGATTAACGAATGCTACCTAGTGTACAAGAAATAAAAAATTTAAGGAAAAAGGCTGAACTTACGCAAAAAGAATTGGCTGAACTTACAGGTCTTAGTCAATCTTATATTGCAAGACTTGAAAGTGGAGATCTGAACCCAACATATGACAACATAAAAAAGATATTTAATGTTCTTGAAAATGAAATTTCAAAAAAGGAAGGTTCAATGTTAAAGGCGAGCGATATAATGTCAAAGAATGTAATATTCGTAAATAGTTCGGATACTCTTGAAAAGGCAATGAAACTGCTTCTTGACTATGGATTTTCCCAGTTACCGGTGATAGATAATGGCATCATAGTTGGAAGTATCACAGATAATAAGATAGGCCAGAATATAGCTAATGGAAAGACCACAAAGGATTTAAAGAAACTTTTTGTTTCAGAATTTATGGAAGAGCCTTTTCCTCAAATTTCTGAAAATACACCAATTAGGGTTATATCCTATCTTCTAAAGCAATACCAAGCCCTTCTTGTAACAAATAAGGGAAAGATTTCAGGAATAATCACAAAATCTGATCTCCTGAAATCATTGTGATATAGCGGAGGTTACCGAGCCTGGTCAAAGGTGCGAGATTCAGGGTCTCGTTCCGAAGGGATTCGGGAGTTCAAATCTCCCCCTCCGCACTTATAATTTAAATAAAAATTTATATTTGTATTTATTTAATAAAATCATGATCACTGAAAAATTGTATTGGAAAGATTCTTATTTAAAATACTTTGATGCAATTGTAGTTTCAATTGAAGATAATAAAATTGAACTTGATAGGACTGCTTTTTATCCAAAGGGAGGTGGACAGGTAGGCGATACTGGGTATATAAATGAAATAAAAGTTTTAGACACGATAAAAGAGAATGATACAATTTTTCATGTTGTTGAGAAAAATGATTTCAAAATTGGAGAAAATGTTTCAGGAAAAATAGATTGGGATAGAAGATACAAAATAATGAGAAACCATTCTGCGTCCCATATTGTGGAATATTTCATGCTTTTAGAATTTAAGGATATAAGGCCATATTCATCAGGCCTTGTTGACGATTTAAAGGATAGAACCGATTATTTGACAGAAAAAACCTTAGAAATTGAAAGAATAAAAATTGTTGAAAACAACGTGAATGCATTCATTGAAGAGAACAATCCAATAAACATTTGGATAGATGAAAATGGAATAAGGCACTGGGAATCAAAATTTATAAAAACAAAATGCGCAGGAACACACGTAAAAAACACATCAGAAATAGGAAAAGTAAAAATAGAAAAGGGAAAAAAGCCTGGTAAAGGAAGGGAAAGAATTGAAACAATGGTTATCTGAAAAAGTAACCTCTTATTGTTTCACCAACATAGTCGAGTAGATTCGATACTTGGTGAAAATTAGATGTTTCAGCATGTAAATATAAAAGACATTCTCTCCTACAAGATGCCATTTCTTTTCTTCCTTGCTCAGCCTTTTCACTCTTAAGCAATGTTTCAAGATCACTTTCAAGTAGATTGCCAATTGGCTTTCCTATCACGCTGCAAGGATATATCACATCGCCATTGGATTCTATAGATACGCTGAATGAATTACAGGTATAGTGACTCTCCAATGCTTTTATGAATGCATTGCTTGTGACTATTACGCCATCATATTCTTTTTTTAAGTCCACTAAAACATCGTGCATTATTTTTCGATCGGGAGAAAAATCAGGCGTGTTATCGAAGTGTACTGCTGGCATTATTAAAATTCTAGCACCTGCAGCATTTACCTTTTCAACCTTTTCTCTTAAGGATTGAATATCATTCTTTGTTACAACTGTTTGCACAGTAATTTTCAATCCTTGATCCACATAATTTTTTAGTTTATCCAAAAGGAATAAATTCCCATGACCCTCATCAATTGATATGTGCAAAAAGTCAAGATATTTTGAAAATTCATTAAGAGGCGCTTTATCTAGCAATATACCATTTGTAGTCATGAACAAATAAAATGATCTATCATGAGCATGCTTAATAATATCAAGGATATCTTTTCTGAGCAATGGTTCACCACCTTCTAAGGAAAGAACAGTTATTGTGGATTCTGAAAGCCTGTCTATTACCTTAAAAACATCCTTAGTATCCAATGGTTTCATTGGATCGCTCCAAACATTGCAAAAAGGACATCTAAGATTGCACTGGTGCAATAATTTGTATGATCCATAAACTGGTCTTTCATAATCACTCTTAGACATTGTTTCAAAGAACCATTTCACGGCTCTCAATTTTCTATCCATTATCCTTTGTTATAACAAATGTGGTATAAATTCTTTTCATAATTATCGTGATATTTCAAAAAATATTTAATCCATTTAAACATTAAAGAATGCAAATGAAAACTGAAATAGAAAAAAAATGGCAGAAATTATGGAAAGAAAATCATATTTTCGAGCCTGAAATGGATGGTAAAAAATTCTTTATTACCGTGCCATATCCATATTCAAATGGTGCATTGCACGTTGGGCATGGAAGAACTTACACCTATGGAGATATAATTGCAAGATATAAAAGAATGCAGGGTTACAATGTCCTTTTTCCAATGGCATTCCATGTTACTGGTACTCCAATCTTGACAATAGCTGATAGCATAAAAAATGGTAATAAAGATGTAATAGATCTATACAGGGATTATTTACATTTATATGAAAATGATGAATCAAAAATTGATGATTTGTTAAAAAAATTTGAAATACCAGAAAATATAGCATATTATTTTGCAGAAAAGATACAGAAGGATTTTGAATCAATAGGTTATTCAATAGATTGGAGGAGAAAATTCAACACTGCTGAACCATATTATAATAAATTCGTTGAATGGCAGTATAAAAAGCTTTATGAAATGGGATATCTGAAGAAGGGTGATTATCCAATAACCTACAGCATAGTTGATGGTAATCCTGTCGGCGAAGATGATATAAAGGATGGTGATACTGATAAGGTAAGCATTGTTGAATTTATAGCCATGAAATTCAAATTTGAGGATGGCCATATTCTTGCTGCAACACTAAGGCCTGAAACAATATTTGGTGTCACAAACATTTGGGTGAACCCAAGGGCTGAATATGTTAAAATAAGAATAGGCAAAGATATTTATTTCGTGAGTTCATATGCAGCTGAAAAATTAAATTATCAAATTGGTAATGTGGAAATTATTCAAAAATACAAAGGTGATTATTTCTTAAATAAAAATGTGATTGAATTAATTAATAATAGAACAATACCAATATTACCTGCTACTTTTGTTGATCCTGACAATGCTACGGGATTTGTAAAATCTGTACCTGCACATGCACCATACGACTATATTGCACTTAGGGACATAAATGCAAATATAGATCCTATTCCTGTAATAAGGGTAGAGGGTTTTGGAAAAATACCAGCAGAGGAAGTATGTGAAAAGTTTGGCATTAAGGACCAGAATGATAAAAAGCTTGAAGAAGCTACGGATCTACTCTATAAAGAAGAATTTTACAAGGGAGTAATGCTTGATAACTGCGCACAGTTCTCTGGAAAAATGGTAAAAGACATTAAGGACCAGGTAAAAGATTGGTTAATTTCAAAAAATTTTGCAATAAAATTTTATGAAACATCCAGGAAGGCTGTAACAAGGTCAGGTAACAAGGTAATTGTTGCAATAGTCAAAGGTCAATGGTTCATAGATTATTCAAATTTAGAATGGAAGAAAAAAACTCATTCCCTAATAGATAGAATGAATTTTTATCCTCAATCCTATAGGGAAAAGTTCCATGATGTTGCTGACTGGCTAAAAGAAAGACCCTGCGTAAGAAGAAGGGGTCTAGGTACACCTTTTCCTTTTGAAAATGGCTGGATCATAGAGTCTTTATCTGACAGCACAATTTATATGGCTTTTTATACAATAATCCACATAATCAGGGAAAATAATCTCAATCCAAATGACCTTGATGAAAAATTCTTTGACTATGTTTTCCTAGGTAGAGGAAATGCAAGAAACAATATTGAAAAAGAACTTAGGGAAAATTTCCAGTATTGGTACCCAAATGATTTGAGGGTATCATCAACCGCTCACACAAGCAACCATTTCATATTTTTCCTTTTCCATCATACTGCAATTTTCCCTGAAAAATTTCAGCCTGGAGGATTAATGATCCTTGGTATGCTGATAAGTGAAGGGGCAAAAATGTCCAAGTCCAAGGGTAATGTAATACCACTGGCAAAGATAGCAGAGAAATATTCTGCTGATCTTTTCAGATTGTACATAATTTCAACAGCAGATTATGATACCGTCCTGGACTGGAGAGAGGCTGAGGTAAAATCGCTTGAAAAAAGGCTAGAAAAATTCAACCAAATAGTAGAGGAAACTATATCTGCAAAAGGATTGGATAAATTCAATGACATGGACCTTTATTTGATAAATAAATTCTGGATGAGATTCAATACAGCAAAAGATTTGATGGAAAATTACAAGTTCAGGGACGCAATAATAGAGATATTTTACAATTTTATGAATGATATAAAATACTATGAAAAAAGGGAGAGCGCAGAAAGGGCAAGGATGGTCCTAAAAAACATATTGCCTGAATGGTTGAAATCCTTAGCCCCTTTTATTCCGCATACATGTGAGGAATACTGGCATATGCTCGGTAAAAACACATTCATTTCAATAGAAAAATTCCCTGATAAAAGGGAAATAGACATGAAAATTATTGATGAGGTGAATTACATAGAAAACGTTTTAATTGACATTAAGAACATTTTAAGTGTTTCAAACATAGTTCCAAAGAAAATTTACATTTATACTGCTAGCGAGAGAACTAAAAATTTAGTAAATATTGCAAAAAAGGACAAAAACGTTGCATTCAAGGAGGCAAAAAATAAGGATGAATTAAATATATTAAAGCAAGTAATTTCACAGAGGCTTTTCAATGAGGTCAATATAAATGAAAAGGAAACATTATTGAAAGCAAAGAGTTACATTGAAAAAGAGACAAATGCTGAAATATTAATTGATAGTGATGAAGATCCAGGAAAAAAGAGGAATTTGGCTTTGCCTGGAAAGCCATCAATATTCATTTTAAAATAATTTAATGTTTTACTTTTTTCCAATCTTCAAGAAATCTTTCGATACCCTCATCCGTTTTTGGGTGCATGATCAATTTTTCAAGTACCTGATATGGCATGGTAACTATGTCAGCACCTATCAATGATGCTTCATAAACATGTATTGGATGCCTCACGCTCGCTACTATAATCTCAGTTTTGAAATTATAATTATTAAATACTGTTTTTAAATCATCTACAATCTTCATGCCGTATTCACTTATGTCATCAAGCCTTCCTACAAATGGTGAAACATAAGAGGCTCCTGCCTTTGCAGCAAGCAATCCCTGATTGCTTGTAAATATCAATGTTGCATTAGTTTTTATTCCCTTCTCCTTCAGCTTTTTCATTGTCTTTAGACCTTCAGAAGTAAGAGGGACTTTAATTACAACATTATCCCCCAGCTTTGCAAGGTCTAGAGCTTCTTCAACCATGCCTGATGAATCTAGAGATGTTACTTCCAAACTAACCGGACCGTTTACCGTTTTTAAAATTTCTAAAACAATTTCTTTAAAAGTTCCATGCGATGCTTCTTTCGCTATTAAAGTTGGATTAGTCGTGACACCATCTAAAATACCAAGATCATTCGCTTTCCTTATTTCAGAAATATTTGCCGTATCTAAAAATATCTTCATATTTTTCACCTTATGATTTCCATCGATTTTTTGATTATATTTTCTTTACTAATTCCATATTTTTCAAGCAGGGCCCATCCTGGACCGCTTTCTCCAAACTGGTCCATGACTCCTATCCTTTTTAATTTTGCTGTACCATGTTCTGCAATTATTTCAGCAACCCTGGATCCTAGGCCATTGTATATGGAATGCTCCTCAACTGTTATTACCTTTCCTGTGTTTTTTGCATATTTTGATACTAATTCTGAATCTATTGGCTTTAAAGTAGGCATATGAATAACTGCAGCATCTATCCCCTTTGCCTTTAGATCATTTGCTGCATCTACCGCAATACTTAATGTTATACCTGTTGATATTATTGTTAAATCATGGCCATCCTTAAATAAAATGCCTTTGCCCAATTCAAATTCATAATCATTTAGAAGTGTTGGAACCTTTTCTCTAGACAACCTAACATAAAAAGGTCCATCCATATAGGCAATTTTTTTAATTACCTTCCTAGTCTCAGGTGCATCAGCTGGTGCTATCACCCTGAAATTGGGCAGTCCTGACATAATACCAATGTCTTCAAGCATCTGATGGGTGGCACCATCCTCTCCCACGGTTAAACCTGCATGTGTAGCTACAATCTTTACATTTAAATTTGTATAGGCAATACTCTGTCTTATTATATCATAGGCTCTTCCTACTATGAATACAGCAAATGAACTTGCGAATACTATTTTACCTGATCTTGCCAATCCAGCTGCAACCCCAACTTCATTCTGTTCCTGAATGCCCATATTGAAGAATCTTTCTTTATATTTATTTCCGAACATTATTGTATGTGTACTGGATGAAAGATCAGCATCCAGAACAACTATTTTTTCATCTTCACCAATTTCTAGGAGGGTTTCACCATAAGCTACTCTCTGGCTTTCCATCATGTTGATCCCTCCTTCAAAATTTTTTCTCTTTCCGTTTCAAGCTCTTTAATTGCCTTCTCATACTGTTCCTTATTTGGAGCTTTGCCATGGAATTCGTGTGTATTCTCCATAAAAGAAACGCCTTTGCCTTTTACAGTATTTGCAACAATCATTTTAGGCTTACCATTTTTATTTTGTGAAATTTTGATTGCATTATAAATTTCCTCAATGTCATGGCCATTTATTGATTGCACTTCCCAACCAAATGCTTTAATTTTAGATTCAATATCGCCGAGAGGTAATATATTTTCAGTTGATCCATCCAATTGATATTTATTTCTATCTAAAATAGCTATCAAATTATCAAGGTTATTATGTGGAGCATTTATCATTGCTTCCCATACAATACCTTCATCCATTTCTCCATCACCAATAAGAACATATATATTATAATCTGCCTTATCCAATTTACCTGCAATGGCCATCCCAATTGCTGTACTGAAACCCTGTCCAAGGGATCCTGTGGTCATATCAACACCCGGTACATGGATTGTTGGATGCCCTTGTAATATTGATCCGAGCTTTCTGAAAGTAAAAAGATCATTTATGGGAAAATAACCCTTTAACGCAAGAGAGGCATAATAAGCTGCGGATGCGTGGCCTTTGCTCATAACAAACCTATCCCTTTTGCTCCATTCTGGATTTTTAGGATCCACATTCAATACCTTAAAATATAAAACAGATAGAATATCTGAAGCGGAAAGAGATCCACCCGGATGGCCAGATTGCGCATTATAAATCATTTTTATTGCTAATGTCCTTATTTCATTTGCTTTTAATTTAATTTCCTTTTGTTCCTCAATATTCATCAAAATCCCTCTTTGAAAAATAATAGATGTCGCTATGCTTCTTATAACCCATATCCTGGAAAAGTGTCTGTGATGGAATATTCCATTCTTCAATGAGGACTGCAAATAAATAAATACCTCTGCTCCTAAAAAGTTCTTCAGCCTTTTTAATAAGTTCTTTGGCTATACCTTTCCTCCTGTATGCAGGATCAACAGCGAGCCTGTTGATCCAGCCTTTTCTACCATCATCCGTAAGAAGGGCGATACCAACAAGCTTTTTACCGTCAAAGGCTCCTAAAAACATGTTTGGTTGTTTTATCATCTGTTCTGTTATTGATTTTTCACTATCCCTTCCATTTGGTTTAAACTTTAATCCAGCATTTTTCCATAGTTCCACTACTTTAGCATAATCTTCGATGGAAAGAAACCTATATTCCATAGATGGTAAAATGGGATTTATTTCTTAAATTTTTTTTAAACATTTTGAATAATTTCACCATAAAGATAAAAAGTACTAAAACTATTTATTTTGGCAATGTAAAATTCATTAAGATTGACATTCTTAACTATTACAGGTCTATATCCATCTGTTCTTGCTAAAAAATCTGTCTTACCTTTTTCTGTAACAAGAATTTTTTTCAAGGATCCCTGAAGCTCCTTATTTCTTTCAAAGCTAATTAATCTATGAATTTCAGTTAATTTCAAAGACCATTCCTTCGCTGTTTTTGATTTTACAGGCTTAAGCCTAAATGCCACTGTTCCCTCTCTTGGCGAATATCTTGTTATATTCAAAATGTCTGGTCTTATTTCATTTACCATAGAAACTGTTTTTGAGAAACTTTCTTCATTTTCTCCTGGAAAGCCTACAATCACATCCGTTGAAAATGTGTAGTGGTCAAAATTACTTTTAATTTTGTTAGCAATATACTTAAAATCTGATGAACTATATTCTCTACCCATGCTTTCTAAAATTTTGTCATCCGCACTCTGAAACGGTATGTGAAAAAATTTGAATACCTTTTCTGACCTGAATGAATCAATTAATTCTGGCAATATTTTAATAGTATTACTTGGTTCCATCATGCCTACTCTAATTCTATATTCACCTTCAACACTTGTAAGATAATTAAGCAGTTCAGCTAAATTTGTTTTAATATCAAGGCCATAGGCTGCGGTATCCAATGCACTCAATCTAATTTCCTTATATCCTTTTTTTAAAGCGTCTTTAAATTTTTCCATTATTTTTTCTGGGCCTTGACTTTTAATGCTTCCCCTTGCAAGTTTGGATATGCAGTATGTGCAATGTCCGGTACATCCCTGAGCTATTGGTATTGTAATTGTATTCTCGATTAAAGGAACATTTTGAATATTTATTTCATTGTTAAATGATTTAGGTGTTATATATAAAAAATCCTTTGCCTTAATTAAATTGGGTTTTACTGCTGGCAAACATCCATAGACAAGAATTTTTTTGTTTAGTCTTGATAATTCATTTATTCTCCTAATCATATAATTTTCAGTATGTTTTATTACAATGCATGTTCCTATTATAATCAAATCAGCATTTTCTGGTGAATTCACTAATTCATTATTTTTTTCAAGCATGGATTGAACCAGTTCCAAAGTTTCAGCTTGATTTAAAGAGCATCCATATTTTTCGTAGTAAATTTTCACGCTTTTTGCCATGATTACAAATTTAAAAATATTTCTGTGATAATGTTTATCTATATATATTGATTTTCCCAAATAAGGTGACCTTCCATGGATGATAAAAGTGAAATGATGCAATTTTTAGGTATAAATAGTTTAGATGATCTTTTTAAGGATATTCCTGAAGAAGTTAAAATAGATAAATTGAACATTCCAGAGGGTATTGATGAACAAACTCTTAGAACAGAGGCAAGAAATATTTTAGCAAAGAATAAATCATTTTTCGATATGCCAAGCTTCTTGGGTGCCGGCGTTTATAATCATTACATACCTGCAGGTGTTTATGCTATAGCTTCAAGGTCTGAATTTTATACTGCCTACACACCATACCAGCCTGAAATATCACAGGGGATGCTTCAAACTCTGTTTGAATATCAGAGCTACATCGCTGAATTAACTGGTCTTGATGCAGCCAACGCATCTATGTATGATCATTCTACAGCCCTTGGTGAAGCAGCTAGAATGGCCCATAGCATAAATGAAAAAATGGAAATTTTAATACCAAAAAATTTACAGTGGCAAAAAAAGAGTGTTCTATGGAATTATATAAAAGGATTAGGCATGAAAATTATTGAATACGATTATGACAAAAAAACCGGAAAAATTGATCTTGAGGATCTTAAAAATAAAATAAATAATAATACGGCAGCTGTTTATGCAGAAAATCCAAATTTCTTTGGTGTTATTGATGAAAATGTCCTAAAAATAAGAGAACTGGGTAAATTCATATTCATCGCTGGAATAAATCCAATATCACTTGGAATTTTAAAATCACCGGGGGACTATGGAGCAGATATCGCAATAGGTGAAGGTCAGATAATAGGAAATCCAATGAACTTCGGAGGGCCTTTGCTTGGAATTTTTGCAACAAAAATGGAATATGTGAGAAAAATGCCTGGCAGAATTATAGGTATGTCTAAAGATAGGAATGGCAAAAGGGCATTTGTTATGACACTTCAAACAAGAGAGCAGCATATTAGGAGAGCAAGGGCAACAAGTAACATTTGTTCCAATGAAGCCTTATGTGCTGTATTTTCAGCATCCTATCTATCATTCCTAGGTAAATCAGGTTTAAGAAGGCTTGCAGAAATAAACATGCAAAGGGCAAATGATGTCAGGGAGAAAATTTTAAGCATAAATGGATTTAAGAATGCACATGAGTCATTACATTTCAATGAATTTGCAATCATATTACCTAAGAGCGAAATTGACATACATAAACATCTTCTTTCAAGAAATGTTCATGGTGGATATTTATTAAACACCTGGAACAAAAATGCATTTCCAGAGCTTGGAAATGCCATGCTTTTCAATGTAACTGAAGTACATTCAGATAAGGATGTGGAAAAATTATTGAATGCATTGAAGGAGGTGCAATGATTATGTTTCATCAGGCAGTATGGGATGAAAAATTAATTATAGAAAAATCTGGAAAACGGACTTTGAAATTACCATTTGAAAATGTTGAATTTAAAATGAAAATTCCTGAAGATCTTGCAAGAAAAGATCTTAATATAAATGACAATGAGGAATATGAGGTAATAAGGCATTATGTCAGGTTATCCCAAATGAACTATGGTGTAGATCTTAATACCTATCCTTTAGGTTCATGCACAATGAAATATAATCCAAAAATCTCTGAAGAGATAGTTTCAATGGATCAGGTTAAGTACATTCATCCATTGCAGGATGAATCAACTGTACAGGGATCGCTTCAAATAATGTATGAATTGCAGGAATTCCTTAAGGAGATTGGTGGAATGGATGCAGTAACTCTTCAACCTGTAGCTGGAGCTGATGGTGAATTTACTGGTTTGCTTCTTGTAAGGGCTTACCATGAAAACAGAATGGATTTCAAAAGAACTGAAATAATTGTGCCAGATTCAGCTCATGGTACTAATCCAGCAAGCTCTACAATGGCAGGTTTTACTACAATAGAAATAAAATCAAATGAGAATGGAATGGTTGACTTAGACGCACTTGAAGCTGCTTTGTCAGATAAGACAGCAGCTTTCATGATCACAAATCCTAACACTCTTGGCATTTTTGAGGAAAATATTTTAAAGATTGCAAAAATGGTCCATGAGAAAGGTGCTTTATTATACTACGATGGCGCAAACTTAAATGGAATTATGGGTAAAACTACACCTGGAAAGATGGGTTTTGATATAGTGCATTTCAACCTTCACAAAACATTTGCCACGCCACATGGAGGCGGTGGCCCAGGAGCAGGGCCTGTGGGTGTTAAGAAAAAATTGGAAGAATTTTTACCTGTGCCCGTAATAGGATTTGATGGTAAAAAATACTTCTTTGATTATAACATAAAGAATTCAATTGGAAAAATAACTGGCTTCTATGGAAACTTTGCTGTACTTGTTAGGGCCTGGGCATATATAAAGCTAAAAGGTGGAAGTGGCTTGAAGGAAGTTACTGAAATGGCAGTGCTTAATACAAATTATTTAAGAAAAAAGCTTCAGGGATATTACGATCTTCCATATAAGGAATTAAGGAAGCATGAAGTCGTTTTCAGTGGAACAAATTTCAAGCAGTACGGCATAAAGACCTTGGACATAGCAAAGAGAATGCTGGATTATGGTTTACATGCACCAACCATATATTTCCCATTGATTGTTGAGGAAGCACTAATGATGGAACCTACGGAAACGGAATCAAAAGAAAACCTTGATAAATTTGCTGAAATTATGATAAGAATAGCATCAGAAGCAAAAGAGAATCCTGAACTTTTAAAAAATGCACCTCAAAATACGGCTGTTGGAAAGATAGACGAAGTTGAAGCAGCTAGGAACCCTGTTCTCTCATGGAAAATGATTAAAAAATAATCTTTTTTTCTTTTTTGAAAGAATAATATACGTGTATTTTATATACTTAAAGAGTCATGGAAAAATCTGATGAATCAATTTCTTTAAAATTTAGGCGAGATTTAAAGTTCAGAGATTTAGTGAGTATTGGTGTAGGTGCCATGACTGGTGCTACAATATATGTCATGGCAGGTCAGGCAACTGCTCTCGCTGGAACGGGAGTTTTACTTGCACTGGTTTTTAATTATATAATTACAATGCTCACCGGAATGACTTATGCTGAACTATCAACAATTTATCCTGAAGCGGGTGGAGGATATCTTTTTGTGGAAGAATCTCTGCCTAAACCCTTTGGTTTCATGGGTGGATGGATGTCATGGTTTTCTCATTCTATTGCAGATGCCTTTTATACAGTAGTTTTTGCAACAGGTCTTTTATGGTTGTTCCAGGAATATGGTATTGTCATACCAATAAACTATGTAATTTTTGAAAAATTGATGATTCTTCTAATTCTAATAGTAATTATCTTGATTAATTACTGGGGTACTGCAACAACTGGAAAATCGCAAACATTGATTACAAATATTCAGGTTGCACTACTCATTGTTTTTATTGTTGCTGGAACTGTTGCAATAATAAGGCATCCAAACGTTCCTTCAAATCTTTTGCCATTTAATACAACACCTATGGGTATATTGCTTGCCATGGGTCTGTTATTTGTGGCTTTTGAAGGTTATGAAATAATTGCCCAAGGAGCTGAGGAAATAGAAAATCCAGAGAAAAATATACCAAAGGCCATCTTTGTTTCTGTAGCAATTATTACCATTCTTTACGTTGCATTATTTTTTGTAATGCTTGGTGGTGCGGGGACAGCATGGGTAGGTTCACATGGGGAAAATGCAATGGTAGACTATGGAAAAATTATTATGGGCAGTTATGGCCCTGCACTTGTTATCCTGGCAATGCTTATTGGTTCAGGTGCTACACTTAACGCTACAGTATATTCTGCAATAAGAGTATCATTTGCCATGGGTAGAAATGGGTCACTCCCAAAGATTTTCTCTAGGATGCATAAGAAGCACAGAACCCCTCATATCGCAACACTTGTAACGGGTGTTATAATTGGGGGCATGGCCCTATTCCTTCCTCTAGATACTATAGTAGCAGCCGCAAGCATAATGTTTCTTTTACTTTTTACTCTTGTAAATATAGCTGTAATAGTCCATAGGTACAAGCATCCAAATGCAAAAAGGGCATATTCTATACCACTATTTCCATTGATACCAATTCTTGCTATTATTACAAAACTTCTTGTTGCATTTGCACTTTGGATATTTTCACCAGAATCTTGGTACATTGCTCTTTTATGGATTGAGGCAGGTCTTCTAATATATTATTTTTGGGCAGGTAAAAAAGAGATAGAAAGACCTTCGCCCATAGTTGAAAAGGAAGAAGTGAAAATAGAAAAGAAAAAAATTAACATGCTTGTACCCCTTTCTGAAGAATTTCCCAGCAGTGTGAAAATAGCATCAATGATTGCTAAAAGTATGGATTCTAATATATTCATATTCAGCACAATTGAAGTTCCTATGACCGTTTCGCCACAATCAATCACATATAATGAATCCACGGATAGAATAAAAATGATGGAAAGAATGGAAAAAGTAGCCAAAAAATATGGTAAGCAAGTCTTGACAATAATAACTGTTTCTCACGATACTGTTAATTCAATAATTGATGAAGTAAAAGAAAGGAAAATTAATCTATTGTTTATGACATGGAGGCAAAAAAAGGGTAAGCGCTTAATTTTTGGTTCAACACTTGAAAAAATTTATAGAAATCCACCTTGTGATATCATAATTTTTAGGGATCACATACCTGAAAAAATAAATGAAATAAGCCTTGTAATATCCAAAAGAAAGAGCAGCGATTTTTCATTCCTCATTGCTACCTATTTGGCAAAGGAGTTTAATTGCAAGCTAAAAATACTCGAATTCACATACAATGGCCAAATATCTGTTAAAGCTGAAAATTATATTAAAAAAGCTAAAGAAAAAGAGATTGATGTTGATGTTGTTTCTTTTCCTAATGACATGATAATGGGTAGAATTCTTGAACTATCCAAATCTGCAGAATTTTTAATAATGGCACCTCCATCAGAATACATGGATGGCAGGATACCTATATCCGCAGATCCAAAGATTATAGGTAGGATGAAAGGTCCAATCCTCGTAGTTAGAAAAGTTTTATCTGAAGAAGATTTAAGTGAAATTTCAATGCTCATACACGGCTGATTTTATTTTTTTAAGCAACTCTGACTTTACCTGTTCAGATTTTTCACTTGTTTCAGCATGTATGCATATTTCATATTTATCAAAATCTTTACCTATTTGCTTTAAAAATATACCTGGCCTTTCATTTTGTTCTATATTTGGTATATCAGAAATAATTTTCATTATAAGCTCTTCGAATTCACCAGTTTTAATATGGCTAGGTACTTCAACATTGATTCTTACAGGGAAAGATCTCCCTGGGGAAGAAATTACCCTTACGGATTCACTTAAAATTTTTGAATTGGGAACATATATAATTTTACCCATGTTATCCCTTATTTGTGTAAAAAGAATTCCTATGTTTATAACAAATCCCTCAATTTCATTATTGATTGATATATAATCTTCTTCAACAAATGGTTCTGAAGATAGTATAATAAGACCTGAAATAGCATTTTTTACTGGTGTGTAAAAAATGAATAATATTATAACAAGGATCAAAATTATGAAAAAGATAAAAACGAATATATCTGCATACCTGAAACCAAGCATGGATAAAAATATTAGAATAATACCAAATGAAACAAGTATAATAATGGAATTTCTGATTATTCCCATTAAATATTTACCTAGCTTTTCCTTCTGGTTGCTTGATCTTAGTTTTATATCCCTTATGAAGGCACCAAATAGAAGGTAAAGAATTATGCCAATGATTATGAGAAGAATAATCATTAGGAAACCTTCCATGTTCCTTGAAAAGAATAAGCCCAAACCCCTGCTAGTGTTTCCTAGGAGACCAAAACTTGAAAGCAAAATAATAATTGAAAATATTAATGCCATTAAATATATTATATATTTAATAATTAGCTCAGAGTAATATCCAACCCTTTCACTTATCAATTTTTTAGGTTTAGTGTGAAGCTCTCCTCTCATATATCTGAAAATCCTGTTTACTATTGATAAAACAAGCATTGAAAAAAGAAGAACGAGGATTATTGAAAAAAATGTGTAAATATATGGGAAAATGATCTTAGTTGTATAATCCCTTATACCAAATCCTATGTTTGAATAAATATAAATAAGAAAAACGAATAAAAATGAGAAAAATGCATAAAGTAGGATTATTTCTAGTAGTTCAACACTATTTTCTCCGAGAAATATGGATTCCTTGATTTTTAAATAATTAAAAAATCTGTTTAAATATGAAACTATGTAGAGTGCAATTACAACTATTCCTATTGTTGCAATAATTGGTATGAGTAGCTGATTGAATATATGAACCAATCCCATTTAATATGTAATTGTTTTCTATATTTTTAATCTTTCTTATTTAATCCATCTTGCATAATCTTTTGCATGGTAGGAAATAATTATATCAGCGCCTGCCCTCTTAATTGATGTTAAAAGTTCTTTAACCACGGCCTTTTCATCTATATATCCTGCCATGGATGCTGATTTTACCATACTGTATTCACCGCTCACGTTGTATGCTGCTATTGGAAGATCGAATTTCTCCCTTGCCATTTTTATTATATCCAAATAAAATAGAGAGGGTTTTACCATGATAATGTCTGCACCTTCCATTATGTCAAGCTCAATTTCCCTCATGGCTTCCCTTGAATTTGAATAGTTCATCTGGTATGTTTTTCTATCTCCGAATTTGGGTGCAGATTCTGCAGCATCCCTAAATGGTGAATAAAGTGAAGAAGAATATTTTGCGCTATATGCCATAATTGGAATATATTCATACCCATTAGAATCTAAAATTTCCCTGATCGCTTTTACCTGGCCATCCATCATTCCACTTGGCGCTACCACATCAACTCCACTTTTTGCATAGCTCAATGCTATCTTCTGATAAATTTCAAGAGTTTTATCATTTAGAATTTTATTTCCTGAAACAATACCGCAGTGACCATGGGAAGTATATTCGCACATGCACAGGTCAGCAAAAATAAGCAAATTGGTTTCTTCCTTGAGCTTTCTAATACTTTTCTGAATCACACCCTTATCATCATATGCTGAGGATGCTCCCTCATCCTTGCAGTATGGTATGCCAAATAGTAAAACAGCTTTTAAGCCAAGATCTTCTAATTCTTTTCCTTCATCTGCAAGATAATCGATGGGCAATCTTGAAATACCTGGCATAGATGGTATTTCCATCCTATTTTTTATGTTTTCATCCACAAATATTGGATATATGAAATCCTCTATCTCTAGCTCAGTCTCTTCCACCATTCTTCTTAGTATGGCATTCTCTCTCAGCCTTCTCATCCTTACATTTGGAAACATTTTTCATTCACCCAAGATCTTTTTTAAAATTTCGAATTGATCCTTTGTTAATTTACTCCCATTTTTCCTTAAATTTGTAACCATTCTGGAATATATTTTTTTAATCAATGAATTACCATATTTTTCTAATATTTCTCTAGACCCTTCACCGAGTATTTTTACAGATTCTTCAATCTCCTCCTCCTTTATTGAATTTGCTTTTTTAAATAAATTTGATATTAATTCTTCAATTTCCATGGATTTTATTTTTTCATCTATAGTTGAAATCTTATCATTAATTATGTTATTTGCCTTTTCCATTTCTTCTTTTCTTCTTATTATATTCTTATCAACATATTTTTTAATGTATTCAAGATCTATATAATATCTATCTTCAAGAGTCTCTATATTCCTTGGATTTCCAAGGTCAATAACTATGGATGGTTTTACAGAATTAAAATCTTCCTTTTTTAAAACAGGCTCATTAACAGAAATTGCAGATATTATTGCATCAAATTTTGATAACTCATCCTTAATATTTTTTATTAAGTCTGTTTTTACATTATATTTATCCCGAATTATTTTTAACTTTTCTTCATTCCTACCAAAAACAGTGATCTCATAATTATTATTTATTAAATATTTCAATATTGAATTCGCTACTTTACCTGTTCCGATTAAGCATACTTTTCCTTTCAATGCCATGGTTTCTAAAATTCTCACAGATGTCTGAGGTATTGATACAATACCATTACCTATCTTTGTTGATGATCTTATCAACTTTGAAATATTTAATGCCTTCATAAAAATATAATTAATGATTTTTCCAGAAGTGTTATTTTTTATTGAATTATTGAGCGCTTCCTTCACCTGCCTCTGTATGTCCTGTTCTCCAGGTATCATTGAATCCATCCCCGCTGATACCTGTATAATATGCCTAACAGCATCCATATCATATAGGACCCTTGCTTTCCCATATCTTAAAAATAGATTTTTTATTTTTTCTGAAGCATCTTCCCTAGGGACAATGTAAATTTCAAATCTATTACAAGTCCTTAGTATTAAAATTTCACTTGATACATCCTTAAAATTGTTAATTATGTATTTATCATCTATCGATGTCCATTTCCCCAATAAATTCAAATCCATGTCCCTGTAGGATGCAATAATGTTAATCAGGAACATACTTCTCCCTCCAGAGTTTAATAGCAAATTCATATGCACCAATAAAATTATCTTCCTTTACCATGTCCCAAAAAATTTTTTCATTGAATAATGATCTAAAAAATTTCTTCCTTTTTTCTTCATCATGGGAATCTAAAGAGTTTCTAATTCTTTCAATTAAATCCAATGCTTTAGAATACTCTTTCAATGATGGTGATAATCTATCCCTTATGAATGTTGCAAGGGAAGGAGCTTTACCGGATGTTGATATGGCCATTATGATTCCATTTTCATTATGATATGCAGGAAATATGGCTTTACTTTTTTTATCATCTACCAAATTAAAAATTTTCCTCTTCTCTTCACATTCTTTCATGATTAGTGAATTAATATTTTTATCACTTGTAGCAATTATTACAAGATCAGCATCTTTTATGTATTCATTAATATCTTCCTTAGATTCAATTTTTTTAGATATCATTTTTACATCTCTTTTTAGAAAATCCTCCATAAACTTTTCAGAAACTACCGTAATATCAGCACCTTCCAAATAATCTAATTTCCTAAGCGCTACCTTTCCTCCACCGAAAATTACAATCTTTATTTTTGATAAATCCAAGAATATTGGAATATATTTCATTTTACATCATTCTTCAGATTCTTCACTGTTCTTAAAATTTCATAATTTATATGCATTTCATCAAGCTTTTTGGAAAAGGATTTTAATTCATCTTCGTTGAAGAAATGGGCCATTGCAAAATAACTGTAAGGAAATTTTTCATTTTTTTCTCTAACATAAAAATGTGTTATATGTGCTAAATTAATTACCTTTTCAATATTTTCATCATCCATATTCATTGCAATTAAAGCACTTACCCTGTATCCAAGTTTCTCATGATCAAGTAAAGCCCTAAATTTGATTATTTGGCCTTTGTTTACCATATCATTTAAAATCTTAATTAATTCATCCTTTCTCATTGAGAAAATTTTTGCCAGATCTCCATAAGGATCATTTGAAATTGGTATACCTTTCCTTAAATCTGATATTTTTATCATTTTTTTACCTCAAATTCAGTATCGAGTTTAAGTGATTTCACTGATCTAAGGATTATATAATCATCTATTTCTAACTTTTCAGTGATAATTTTAATTTGCTTTAATATTTCTTCAAAATTTTTTCCTGATATTGTAAACCATATATTATAATGATGATCCCTCAAATAATTGTGTGTAATATTTTCAAAAGAATTTATAAATTCTGAAACTTTAACTATGTCTTTTTCATTTGCCTTTATTGCAACAAGGGCCCTCTCATATTTTTCAATGTAACTTTTAGATAATTTAGGAATTATTTTCTTTATATATCCCAAGTTGTATAAATTAATTATTCTATTCATAACCTCAAACTCATCAAGACCAAGATCTTTGGCAATTTTCAAATATGGCCGATCATCTATAGGAAATTCATTTTGTATGTAAATTAAAATTTTTCTATCAACTTCATCCATAAAATCACACCTTCAAAATGGACAAGCGGGATCTTCCTGAAGATAATCACCATAAATAGCAAATGCCCTTGCCCTTGAACCTCCACAAATTTCCCTGAAATTGCATTTGCCACACTTACCTTTCAACAGATAAGGATCCTTAAGATCCCTGAATACAGGAGATTTAATATAAACATCAACAATGTTATCTTTTCTAACATTACCAGCTATTATGGGTAGAAATCCAGTTGGTTGAATTTCACCTATATGCGATATGAAAATAGTTCCCCTGCCATCTGTCACACCTAGATTTTTACTATCCTTTGTTACTGGCAACATTTTTTTTATCATTTTGATATCAGAGTTTTTCATTAAATAATTGAAAATTTCACCATTATCCTTTGGACCTTCCATCTTTACTCTATTGTAAAAAGGTGCTTCTGTTACCTTTATCCTGAAATCCATTGAACTCTGTACATAGTAAAGCCATGACATGACCTGAATAATTTCGTCTGAGTTCAATGATAGCTCACTAGTTGCTCTGCCTGTAGGTACGATGAAAAAAAGATCCCATGTTTTTATATTAAAAGATTGAACAAGCCTCAATATGTTTGGGAGATCCATTAAATTGTGCTTTCCAACTGTGGTATTCACCTGGAGATTCACTTTCCCCTGCAAATAATTTAGAATTTCAATTGATGTTTTGAATGTACCATTAACATTTCTAAAATTGTCATGTATTTTTTCATTGCTACCATCAATACTTATTGCCACATTTTTGACTTTTTTTGAAATTAAATCAAGTTTTTCAGGTGTAGCTAGCTTTGTTCCGCTAAATGATATTGATAAACTAAAATTTTCTTTGTTAAATATATCTAGGATTTGAAAAATGTCTTCACGCATTAAGGGATCTCCACCTGTAATTATAACCATGGGCTTTGGATTATTGAACTTGGAAAGGTCTTTAGCTAGTTTTTCTATTTCATCTAAATTAAGTTCAAGTGGATTTCTCTTTTTTTGAGCGCTTGCCCTGCAATGTTTACATGTAAGTAAGCAGGCCCTAGTTACCTCGTAAAATACTATTATGGGATTCTCAGAAAAATTCATTTAAAATCCTCCGGAATTTCTGTTTTAATTTCATCATCTGTGAGATAACAGTCCGGTTCCTCTGACCATAGATCACCATTGTATCTCAATGCCCTTAACCTGAAACCACCACAAATGTCCTTGAAATTGCATTTAGCGCATTTTCCTTTGAGTAAATCCTTCTTTCTGTGCCTGAGATCGTAGATAATTCCCTCTTCATTATTCCATATCTCAGAAAAATTTTTTTCTTTAACATTCCCCTGTGAATAATCCCACCAAAACTGGTTTGGATGCACATTTCCCCATGGATCAATATTACCTGCTTTAATACCAGAATTATCACCGCCCCTTCTCCTAAGAAGTTTGTATACTTCCTTGGATCTTGGATCATTATTTTTAAATAATTTTAAAAACAGGTATATGCCATCAACAGGATTATCAACGCTAAGAATTTCCATGTTTATTTTATTATCATGAATTTCATATGTTTTATCAATTAAAAAATCTATTGTTTCTCTTCTTTCTTTGTTTGTTATATCTTGATTCATTGATCCTCTTCCGGCTGGAACTAAATGGTAAAGGCAGAATCTGTCTACCTGAAGCTCCTCAGCCAAATTAAATACCCTGGTAATATCATCTTTGTTATATTTTGTTACTGTAAATCTAATACCATTCATCATTCCTGCATCTTTTACGTATTTTAGACCCTGAAGAGCCATATCAAAAGCACCTTTTACACCTCTGAACTCATCATTTTTTGAACCAAAGCCATCCAAACTTATTCCAACATATTTCACACCAGATTCAGCTAATTTAGATGCTACATTTTCATTTATTGTTGTACCGTTTGATGACAATGTTACCCTAATATTTTTTTCATTCATGTATGATGCAATTTCATAAATATCAGGATGAAGTGTTGGCTCACCACCTGAAAGGATAACAACTGGTAGGCCCATACTGGCAAGATCATCCGTAACACTTAAAATCCTTTGAGTGGATAATTCATTTGGTGATCTCTTTGTATTAGCGTTCGCATAGCAATGCATGCATTTTAGATTACATTGCAAAGTCAAATTCCAGAATAAAACGGCTAGGTCTTTTTTTGTATATCTTAAAAGTTCAGGGTTTGTTTCATAGCTGAACCTTGATTCATCAATTGTCCTACTCACTGTTCCAGATTTAAAAAGTAGTTGATTGAACGCAATCATATTAATTGTGTGATGCAAAAAAGTATAAAAACACTTTGAATCCTCTCAATATAATTGTAAAAAATATATAGTGGATATTTTTATGCACACATTATGAAATCTAAAAAACTTTTTAATGTATCAAGAAAACTGTTTCCAGGTGGTGTGAATTCGCCTGTTAGATTTTATGATCCATACCCTTTGTTCATAAAAAAGGGAAAGGGATCTAAAATATTTGATGTAGATGGTAATAAATTTATAGATTTCTGTTTAGCATATGGGCCTCTCATTCTAGGACATTCTGATGCAAGTGTAAAAAATGCAGTTAAAAAGCAGCTTGAAAATGGTTGGTTATTTGGAGCTCCTACTGAAGAGGAAATTTTACTGGCTAAAATCATAAATGAATCAATTCCATACATGGAAATGATGAGATTTGTTAGCTCTGGAACGGAAGCGACCATGCATGCCATAAGACTTGCAAGAGCTTACACAAATAGAAAAAAGATTGTAAAGGTATTCGGAGGTTTTCACGGTTCACATGATTCAGTTCTTGTTTCTCCAGGAAGCGGTGCAATTGGAATACCCTCGTCACCTGGAATACCTGACGAAATTTCAGCAAATACCCTCGTTGTTGATTATAACAATACAGAAGAAATTAAAAAGGTCTTTGAAAATAACAAAGATGAAATAGCAGCAATAATAATTGAGCCTGTCCTTGGTAATGTTGGTGTTATTCCACCATTGGATGGCTATCTTAAAATGATTAGAGAAATAACAACTGATAATAATTCACTGCTTATATTCGATGAGGTAATCACAGGTTTCAGGTTCCACTATGGCAGTGCCGGGCAATATTTCAACGTTGAACCTGATTTAACAATACTTGGAAAGATTGTTGGAGGAGGCTTTCCATTGGCAGTCTTTGGAGGAAAAGAAGATATAATGAAGAATATCTCCCCTTCTGGTAATGTATATCAGGCAGGTACATTTTCAGGGAATCCCATTTCAATGGTTGCAGGTATTGCAACCTTAAAAAAATTGAAAAATAAGGATTATAAAAATCTTGAAAATAGGGTGTCTATAATAAATAAATATGTTGAAGATGCAAAAAATGATAAAAAAATAGATTTACAGTTAAATTCAATGGTGAGCATGTTCCAGATATTCTTCAATAAAAATGAGATAAAGAATTACAATGATGCTTTAAAATCAAATACTGCAAATTTCAAAAAATTTTTCAATAAATTATTAGATAGAGGATTTTACATTCCACCAAGCCAGTTTGAATCTTTATTCATTAGCTTCTCCCATACTAAAAAAGAAGTTGAAGATTTTGGAAGGATAATTTATGAAGGACTATAAAATAAAAATTGGTACAAGAGGAAGCAAATTGGCCCTTGCTCAGGCAATGGATGTTTCTAAAAGATTGAATGAAATAGGTTTTGAAACTGAGATAATTGAAATAAAAAGCCACGGCGATGAGGATCATACACCTCTAAGATTATCAAAGGAATTTGGACTATTTACCAAAAGGATCAATGAAGAACTTTTAAACGAAAAAATAGATATTGCTGTGCATAGCATGAAGGATATACCAACAGAAATTGAAAATGGTCTTAAAATTGTTGCAGTCCTTAAAAGAGATAATTATGAGGATTTTTTTGTTTCAAATTATAATGTATTGAATTTGGAATCGGGAAAAAAGGTTGGTACATCAAGCCCAAGGAGAAGGTCCTTCTTAAAAATATTAAGACCGGATCTAGAAATTGTTGATCTGAGGGGGAATGTTGAAACAAGGTTAAAAAAGTTTGAATCCAATGAAGTTGATGCTTTGATATTAGCTTTAGCTGGATTGAAAAGACTAAATTTAAAAGTTCCTGGCTATGTTCTTGATCCTGATATATTTGTTCCTCAGGCTAACCAAGGCATAATTGCAATTGTATCAAGGAATGATTCTTCATTTAATGGCAAAATTTCTAAGATAAATGATGAAAAAACATTTGATTTAGCAAATGTGGAAAGAGAATTCTTAAAAGAAATGGATGCAGGATGTCACTCATCGGTTGGGATATTAGCAAGGTTTATTGGAAATAAAATCCTTGTACATGTATCCATAGTAAAAGATATAAGAATGGATTACTGGTCAATTTTTAAATTAAATGAACTAAATAATGAAATAAATAAATTCAGAAGGTGGTATAATGGCAGGTAAAGTTTATCTTGTTGGAGCAGGACCAGGGGATCCTGACCTTTTAACAATAAAAGCTTGGAAGATAATAAAAAAAAGTGACATAATTTTATATGATAGACTTGTGGATTCATCCATAATTAGAAAGATGCCAAAAAAAATTAAGAAAATATCTGTGGGGAAAAAAATTGGTGAAGATTCGGATGTTCAGCAGGAAAGGATAAATGAACTAATTGAGAAGTATTACAATAAAGGAAAAATAGTTGTAAGATTAAAGGGTGGTGATCCATTTCTCTTTGGAAGAGGTGGTGAAGAGGCAGAATTCATGAAAATGAAAAAAATAGATTTTGATGTAATTCCTGGAATAACATCAGCAATAGGAGTGCCTACTCATGCAAAACTTCCTTTAACGCACAGAAATTATTCTTCTTCAATTCACATTATTCCAGGCCATCTAAAAAAGGGACATGAATTGAACTGGGAGATGATCTCTAAACTTGAGGGCACACTAGTTATTTTAATGGGAGCAAGTAAGCTGGAAGAAATTATGAATAATCTAATGAAAAATGGGAAAAGTGAAGAAACACCTGTGTGCATTATTCAAAATGGAACAACAAAGAAAGAAAAAATTTTGAAAGGAAATATTAAAAACATCTCAGAAATTGCAAAGGAAGTTAAGGCACCTGTTGTTATAGTAGTGGGAAAGGTGGTGAAATTACTTGATTAAAATAATTACATTCAGACCTGAAGAAAAATTTAAGGATTTAAATGTAAGCATGGCAAAGGTAACAAACATACCCATTACAAAAATTGTAAAAAATAAAATTGATGAATTTTCATTCATGAATGATAATTATGATTATATAATATTTACAAGTTCAATGGCAGTAGAATCTTTTAAAGATCAGGTAAAGAATTTTAGAGAATTTTTAAATGGAAAAAAAATTGTAGCGATAGGAAATAAAACAGCTGAATCCATAGGCATGGATTGTATAGTTCCTAGTTTACAATCATCTGAAGGTATTCTTGAAACTATAAAAGATAATTCAAATGTACTTTTAATAAGAAGTGAAAATGGTAATCCTTATTTGGTGAAAAAATTAAAACAAAAGTGTAATATTAAAATTATAAATGCATATAGGAGTGAAATTCTAGATGGAAATTTCAAAGATGTATATGATTCTCTAAAAAATGGGTATTTCGACGCGACCATATTCACTTCTTCAATGATCTTTAATTCTTACATAACCATTTTTTCGCAGTATGGAAATCCCCTTGAAATACTTCCTAAAATAATCATAGCAATAGGAAGTGAAACAGCAAGATCCATGAAAAAATACAGTCTGAATCCAATGGTGATGGAAATACCTGATGTTGAATACAGCATAAAAAAAATTGTAGAAATATATCAAAAGTATGGTTTAAATCAAGCCTAGTCTTTTTAATCCCTCTACAACACCATTACCAAATTTTTTGTTTGTGATGTAATCTGCTTTTTCTTTAACTATTTCCCATGCATTTTTAACAGCTATACCTAAACCTGCATTTTCAACCATTTCCACATCATTTTCACTATCACCAAAGGCCACTATCTCATCGGTTGATATACCTAAAATTTCTGCTGCTTTTTTCAGGCCAAAAAATTTGTTCTGCTCTTTATGCGTAATGTGTATTCCAAAACCTGTTGCCTCTACTCTAAAACCCAGTGGTATAAAAAAATTCTTTACAGATTGTATGTCCATTGTTGGCACAAGTGCGATTGAAGTTTCCCTCCACCTGTCTGTAATTATTCTCTCAGCATCTGGTTTAATTTTTTTAAATTCAATATATGCAGATTCAATATCATTCTTTTCGAAATTTTTTATTATTCTGTTTTCGTACATTAGAATGCCACCATTTTCAGAAACAATTGGACCAGATGTTCCTATAAAAATTTTGAAACCCATGGTTACTGGTAGGACATTACCACTTATAAGTATCACTTTAATTCCTTTCTTCTCTAAATTTCTGAAGGCTCTTATTACAGAAATATTTATTCTTCTTGATTCATCTGTTATTGTTCCGTCTATGTCCGTGGCCACAGCCTTGAATACCATAATTTTGGTAAACTATAATAAATATTAAAATATTCATCCTTTAAGTGAAAAAGTTGACTAAAGGATATATTAAAAACAGGGCAAGTCAATGGATTAATGAATTAATAGAAAATGCAATTGAAATGGAGAGAGAAGATAATTTAAGGCTAGAAAAGAGATATATTTCCCTTATACTTGATATTTCAAGGCATTATAAAATAAGGATTCCAAATAAGAGATACATATGCAAAAATTGTAAATCATATCTAATTCCTGGAAAAAATGCAATTGTAAGGATAAGAAAAGGTAGAATAATAATAAAATGTATGAGATGCGGTAATATTAAAAGATTTAAAATTTAATAATCATTCTTCTTCAAAATTTTCCTGCTCTTCATCAGCAACAGTTTCAAGCTGGAAGTATACTGAAAGGCCATGAAGCGTTTCATATATTTTATCTGCAAACCAAATTGCATCGTCCACGGTGGCATTATTTCCCCAATCATAAACGAAATCGTACCACCCTGTAATAGGTCTAAAACCTAATCCCTCAAGGGCAGATACAACTTCAGATGGCTTTGCACCTTCGCTGTTGAATGTTACTTTGAGATACGTCTTCATATTATTTCAAAATTCGCTATTGCCTATTATTATATAAAAATTTCTTTTACCTAATCATTCTTGAATAATTCTAAAAAAAGTTGTAAATTCCTTTCTAAATTTAAATTCCTTATGAAAGTCAATCCTATTTTAACTTTTAACATATCATCCAGTTTATTGTGCATATCTGAACCAACGGAAATCGGTATTTCTCTATTTCTTATCAGTTTGAAAAATTCCTCAGAAAGATTGAAAAAATATTCGCTCAAGATTGTGTATATATCATTTGCATTTATTTCTATGAAAATTTTATGTGTTTCTAAAACATCGACGAATTCATCCATGTCCACATCTTTAAAATTTCTCATAATATTGTTATGTGCAAGGCCTATGGGCACATTTATTTTTTCCAATAAATCTATTAGCTTCCAGAAGGGGTATCCATCCCAGAGGGGATCTTGAACATATTCAAAAAGAATGTAATCCAAACTATTTAATTGATCAAATGGTAAGTTTTCCAAATCTGTTCTGGGCGAAAAATCTATTTCAACTGCTGATTTCAAATTGAATTCATTTTTTAACGAATTTAAAAAGGTAATGTAATCAAGAAGTTTATTTTTCTTTATAGATACTGTTTTTATTGTATCATAATGATCTGAAATACCGATCATTTTGAACCCATGGCTTTTTGCAAAATTTATTATATCTTCCACTGCATAGATACCATCAGAAAATTTTGAATGTATATGAAAATCTATTAATTCATTTTCCATAACAATTTAAGAACTTAATACACCATTATAAAGTTTTCACATATATGCGGAGGGCCGGATTTGAACCGGCGAATCCCTGCGGAAGCAGATCTTGAGTCTGCCGCCTTTAGCCTGGCTCGGCAACCTCCGCTTAAAAAATGGAAATGTAATTCTTTATTTTATTTTTTTCTTCTTTTATCAATTGATTGAATACTTTCGCTTACTTTTTCATTAAATTCATTTACAAGAGATTCAAGATCCTCCTTTATCTCAGATAAAAATTCTTTTAGTTTATCGTCTATATCATAAGTGATGTGATAGTATGTTGTATTAATCTTTGCAGAAAGAACATTTAAAAATGCAATTTTAGATTCAAGTTCTTCAAGAATTTTGGAAAGTTCGTTTTGTTTATCACCTATTGACTTAATTTCTAACTTCAAATTTTCTATTTCCCTGTTAATGTTTTGCAATTCTTCTGTTATTTGTTTTTTAGAAAGCATAGGCATTACTTTATCGTTATACTATTTAATAAATTTTTTTTAAAATTCAGGATTTGGTCTTATTAAAATCTAAAAAATTAATGGACTTGGCAAAGAAAAAATATGTTGCTGAGAAGAGGATATTCTCAACATAAAAAAGTTAATAAATTTATAGTTAAAGTAATGACCTATGACAGAATTAATTGACCATAAAACAAGAATTGCTGACCCCTGACCTTGTGGGCCCTCTATATTATTTAACAAACATTTTTAATGGTAAAACTGACATATATAAACTTGACAAGGAACTTAAAGTTGATTTTGATGATCCTGCCAATAGTTTATACTGCAGTAAAATTGGAATTTGTGTCCCTTGATTCTGTGGAAATTACAATTCTTGAGAAAGGTAAGGAATTTATAAAGCTTGGTATAAAGGAAAGAGATATTAAAAGAATCTATAAAAAACGTTGAACTTTTTGCAACACCAATTAAATTAAAAAAGTTCAGAATTCAGGGCCTGATGAATGAACTTGTTAAAAAGGACATATACCATTATAATTCTCCATCAGAATATAATGATATAAAGGTAATACTGATAGAATGGTGAATATATTCAGGTTTGTTGAAAAAAGAAGGTGAATATTTTATAATCTCTCCATCATAATTTTTATCCACAAAAATTTATTGTCATGCAATGTACTACCATTTTCAATTTCAATAAAATTTATATTTACAATACGATTATGGTAAGAGCAACTACATAATTTGGGCCCGTAGCTCAGCTCGGTAGAGCATCTGGCTTTTAACCAGGTGGCCGGGGGTTCGAATCCCCTCGGGCCCGTTGTTAGGTGATATAAATGAAAAAAGTAAATATAATGGAACATGAACTGGTTCCAGAACATTATCTATTATCTGAGGAGGAGGAAAAAGAGCTCCTGGATAAATTGCAAGTAACAAAGGACTCATTACCAAAGATAAAGAGAAGTGATCCTGCTATTAAAGTTCTTGAAAAAATTTATGGACCAATAAAGCCTGGAAGGGTGATAAAAATAGTTAGGAAAAGCCAAACATCAGGTAAATTTATTGCATATAGGGTAGTAGTTGAAGAATGAAAAAGTTTTTATATAGTAATGTTTAAGGAGATGGCAGAATGAATGAGATAATTGATGCGTTTTTCAAACAAAAAAGTATTGTTGGGCACCACATCGCGAGTTATAATGCTTTCATACCTACTATTGATAACCCAAACAGCATACTCCAACAAATTGTTGATTCAACCAAAGTAACTGAAGAAGATGAACCTGGAGAGCTTACATTGGATAAATCAAAAACTGGTGGCAAAATAATAAAAATAAGATATGGCAGAAAAAAAGAGAACGGAGAAATGGGACCACCAACCGTTTACATCTCAGTCGCAAGAGGCAGGGGCGGAAGCGATGCAAATAAAATAAATACGCCGATGGAGGCAAGGTTAAAGGATTTTACTTATTCGGCTGAGCTCGGACTCAGATTTACAGTGATAGAATGTGATGAAAATGGTGAAAGATGTCAGGAAAGCGAGCCAGAAGAGGTAAAGATTGGAGATTTACCCATAATGGTAAAAAGTAAAATTTGTGTACTTCATCCAGATAATATTGATCAGTATATAAATGAGAATTTAAGTAGAAATCTTAAGGTACCAGGAAAAAATGATAGCTATGAAGATAAACTTAGGTTCCTTGGTGAGGATCCTAAGGATCCTGGAGGTTATTTCATCATTTCCGGAACTGAAAGGGTATTGATCACTCTTGAGGATCTTTCACCAAATAGGATTCTTGTTGAGTACGAAGAAAAATATGATACGAAAGTGGAAACAGCAAAGGTTTTCTCTGAGAGAGAAGGCTATAGGGCACTTACATCCGTGGAAAAAAAGGTTGATGGAATTCTTGTAGTTTCAATACCAGTTATAAATGGAAGTATAGCATTAACCGTTCTGCTTAAAGCGTTAGGTCTTGAAAAAGATGAGGATATTTATAAACTCATAGTTAGCGACAGAAGAATGGAACCTATTGTTTTAGCCAATATAGAGGACTGTGAAAAAGAGGGAAATTACAGTGATGAGGGTATAAAAACAAAAGATGATGCAATAGAGTATTTAGAAAAAAGATTTGCAGCTGGTCAAGCAAAGGAATACAGAGAAAGGAGAATTTCCCAAATACTTGATAAAAATCTACTACCTCACCTTGGAGACAAGCCTGAGGATAGAATGAAAAAAGCCCTGTACCTCACGAGAATGGCAAAAGCTGTTCTTGAACTTCACTTCGACTTAAGAAAAGAGGATGATAAAGATCATCTTGCAAATAAAAGAATGAAACTTTCAGGAGATCTCCTTGAAGAACTTTTCAGGCAGTCGTTTGAAGCTTTATTAAAAGATTTAAAATACCATTTAGAGAGAACATACAACAGGAAGAAGGGTATAAAGTTAAAGGCTGCGGTTAGGCAGGATGTTCTTACTCAAAAAATACTCCATGCAATGTCTACAGGTAATTGGGTAGGTGGAAGGACTGGCGTTTCCCAATTACTTGATAGAACATCGCATATGAGTATGTTAAGCCATCTTAGAAGGATATCTTCGCCTTTAACAAGATCTCAGCCCCATTTTGAGGCAAGAGATCTACATCCTACACAGTGGGGGAGGATGTGCCCAAACGAAACACCAGAAGGCCAAAATTGTGGTCTAGTTAAAAATGCTGCTCTAATAATAGATGTTTCTGAAGATGTTCCTTCTGAAGAGGTATTGAAAGATTTAATGAGATTTAATGTTAAGCATTACGATTTTGATCCTGGAAACATGAGCAGAGTCTACCTGAACGGCGATCTTGTTGGATTTCATCCTAAGGGCCTTGAACTAACGAGAATCATAAGGGAAAAGAGAAGGAAGGGTGAGATTAATCCGAACGTAAATATAAGGTATGATGACACAACAAATGAAGTAATTATAAATTCTGACAGGGGAAGATTAAGGAGACCCTTGCTCGTTGTTGAAAAGGGTAACATAAAATATACTAATAAGCTAAGGGAAGGCATTTTAAATGGGTCAATAAACATAGATAACCTTGTTTCCTCTGGGGTAATAGAATGGCTGGATGCTGATGAAGAAGAAAATGCCTATATTGCCGTTTACGCTTACGACGTACCTGAAAGATGCCCAGTTTGTAATTCAATTCTTGGGAGGAATGATGTTATCTGGACAAATCTTGATAAAAGTGATCAGAATGTGGAACTTAAATGCAAATACTGCAACAACACATTCAAGGTTCCTAAATTAATTACGCCTGAGCATACTCACCTTGAAATCGATCCTAGCCTTATGCTTGGGCCAATTTCAGGATCAATTCCATTCCCTGATCATAATTCATCCAGCAGAATTACAATGGGTGCTGCAATGATGAAGCAGTCTCTTGGTCTTCCATGTTCGAATTACAGGAGGAGACCTGATACAAGGCAACATTTATTACATTATCCTCAGGTCCCTATAGTAAAAACAAGAAGCATAGATTTTGCAGGGTATAATGTAAGGCCTGCGGGACAGAATATGGTCGTAGCTATTTTATCATATCAAGGTTATAACATAGAAGATGCCTTAGTAATGAATAAGGCATCCATAGAAAGAGGTCTAGGAAGATCTACTTTCTTCAGAACATATCAGACCGAGGAAAGAAGATATCCTGGTGGTGAAGAGGATAAAATAGAAATTCCGACGCCGGATGTGAGGGGTGCAAGAAGTGAAGAATCATACAAATATTTAGAGGATGATGGCTTAATACCGCCAGAAACATCTGTGAAGGGTGGAGATGTTTTAATTGGAAAAACATCACCTCCTAGGTTCCTTGAAGAACAGCCCGGTTTGCTCGGGCCTCAGAAAAGAAGGGAATCTAGTATATCAATGAGACCGGAAGAAACGGGTATAGTGGATAGTGTAATGCTCACAACATCTGAAAACAACAACAGGCTTGTAAAGATAAAGGTAAGGGATCAGAGAATACCTGAATTAGGTGATAAATTCGCATCGAGGCATGGTCAAAAGGGTGTTTTAGGTGCAATTGTTCCTCAAGAGGATATGCCCTTTACAGAAGACGGAGTAATTCCTGATCTGGTTATAAATCCACATGCCATACCATCTAGGCTTACCATAGGCCATTTACTTGAAATGGTAGGTGGCAAGGTAGGCGCATTGGAGGGTAGATTTGTTGATGCAACTGTTTTCTCTGGTGAACCTGAACAAATGCTCAGAGAATCTTTGGAAAGGCACGGGTTCAAATATAATGGCAAAGAAACAATGTATGATGGCATAACAGGAAAGAAATTCCAGGCTGATATATTCATTGGGGTGATCTACTATCAAAAATTGCATCACATGGTCGGAGGAAAGTTCCATGCAAGATCAAGGGGCCCAGTGCAGATACTCACAAGGCAACCAACAGAAGGAAGGTCAAGGCTTGGTGGCTTGAGGTTTGGAGAAATGGAAAGGGATACCCTTATAGGGCATGGTGCTGCGTTGGTAATAAAAGATAGGCTTCTTGATCAATCTGATGGAACAATACTCTATGTATGCGGAAATCCAGATTGTGGTCATGTAGCCATATATGATTGGAAAAAGGGTAATTATAGATGTCCTGTTTGTGGAAACACCACAAACATTTACCCAATTGAAACAAGCTATGCATTCAAATTGATGAGAGATGAATTAATAAGTTTAGGGGTAATAATGAGAATTCAACTGGGTGATTTAAAATGATTGGCCCTGAAGTTCAAAAAAGGATTAGTTCATTAAGATTTGCTCTTCTTTCTCCTGATGAAGTTAGAAAAATGAGTGCTGTAAAGGTTACAACAGCAGATACATACGATGAGGATGGTTTCCCTCTAGACAGGGGTCTCATGGATCTTCATATGGGTGTTATTGAACCTGGATTGAGATGCAAAACATGCAATGGCAAGGTTGATGAATGCCCCGGTCACTTTGGGCATATTGAATTAGCAATGCCTGTCATACATGTTGGATTTGTCAAGGAAATTAAGGATATTTTGGAAGCAACTTGCAACAGCTGTGGGAGAATAAAATTGAAAGATGAGGAACTTGAAATTTACAGGCCAGTTCTTGAAAAAAGCATACTAAATGGCGAAGAGAGCCTTGAGGCTTTAGCCATGTCAAAAAAGATCATAGATGAAGCAGCACAGAGATCAGTTTGTCCACATTGCGGAGCTGAACAATATAAAATTACTCTTGACAAACCTACCACATTCAGAGAAAATGGAAGAAAACTTTCTCCTAAAGAGATTAGGGAAAGATTTGAAAGAATTCCTGATAAAGATCTAATATTTTTAGGTTTGAATCCAAATACTGCTAGACCAGAGTGGATGATTTTAACTGTTCTTCCTGTTCCACCTGTAAATGTTAGGCCGACTATTACACTTGAAACGGGTGAAAGAAGTGAGGATGATTTAACACATAAGCTCGTGGACATTATAAGAATAAATCAGAGATTAAGGGATAGCAAAGACAGCGGTGCTCCTCAGTTAATTATTGAGGACCTCTGGGAACTTTTGCAATACCATATAACCACATATTTTGATAACCAAACATCAGGTCTTCCACCTGCAAGGCACAGATCGGGTAGACCTCTAAAAACAATTGTTCAAAGGTTAAAGGGCAAGGAAGGAAGATTCAGATCAAACCTTTCAGGAAAAAGGGTGAACTTTTCTGCAAGGACTGTTATTTCTCCAGAACCTTTCCTCTCAATTAATGAGGTCGGCATTCCTGAAGAAGCAGCAAGGGAATTAACAGTACCTATTCCTGTAACGCCATTCAATATAGAGAAATTGAGGGAAATAGTAAGAAGGGGCCCAAATCCTAAGGGTGAAAAATACCTCCCTGGAGCTAATTATGTAATAAAACAGAATGAAAAAGGCCTTAAACAAAGAATAATGATAATGGAAAAGAATGCTGAGGATGTTGCAAATAAGCTTGAGGTAGGCTGGATCGTGGAAAGGCAGATGATGGATGGTGATGTTGTTTTATTCAATAGGCAGCCCAGCCTGCACAGAATGTCCATGATGGCACACCGTGTAAGGGTAATGAAAAACAGGACTTTTAGATTTAACCTTGCAGTTTGCCCTCCTTACAATGCTGACTTTGATGGTGATGAAATGAATCTTCATGTTCTGCAGAGTGAAGAAGCTAAGGCTGAGGCAAGGATACTGATGGCAGTTCAAGAGCACATAAGGTCGCCTAGGTTTGGTGGGCCTATCATAGGTGGTGTTCATGACCACATAACTGGATTATTCTTACTCACATACAAGAATCCGCTTTTCACAAAGGAACAGGTTTTGCACATTCTCTCATATGTTAATTACGATTCTTTACCAAAGCCTGTAATAGTTGATGGTAAAGAATATTACAGGGGCAAGGATATTTTTAGCTTAATCCTTCCAAAGGATTTAAACATGGAATACAAAGCAAAAATATGCGATGGCACAGGCTGTAAAGAATGTGTTTTTGATAAATGTCCTTATGATGCATACGTTATGATAAAGAATGGGCAGCTATTAACGGGAACAATAGATGAAAAATCCATAGGTGCTTTTAAAGGTGTTCTTCTTGATAGGATATCCAGAGATTATGATTCAGTAACTGCAGCAAAGTTCATAGATAACTTTACGAGGTTAAGTGTTGGTGTTATTTCCTATATGGGCTTCACAACTGGAATAGACGATACTGATATACCGGAGGAAACAAAAATACAGGTTGATGAAATATTGAACGATGCAATTGAAAGCACCAAGGCTTACATTGATGCCTACCAGAAGGGTATTTTACAATCTTTGCCTGGAAAATCACCTGAGGAAACTCTCGAGGACAATATAATGAGGGTTCTTTCAGATGCTCAGAAGAAGGCTGGTGAAATTGCAAGTAAACATCTGGGTATGGAGAACCCATCTGTTATTATGGCAAGATCTGGTGCAAGGGCTTCAATGCTTAACCTTTCTCAGGTTGCTGCAAACATAGGTCAGCAGGCCGTGAGGGGTAGAAGAATTAATAGAGGATACATAGGCAGAACATTACCACATTTCAAAAAGGGTGAACTGGGTGCATATGCACACGGTTATGTAAGAAGTTCATACAAAAAAGGTCTTACTCCACTGGAATACTTCTTCCACGCTATGGGAGGTAGAGAAGGCCTTGTGGATACTGCGGTAAGAACATCAAGGAGCGGTTACATGCAAAGAAGATTAATCAATGCACTTGAAGATTTGAAGGTGACAGAAAATGATGGCCTTGTTATTGATACTACTGATAACATAATACAGTTTGCATATGGGGAAGACATAATAGATCCAACAAGGTCCAAGCAAGGAAAAGCTGTAGACTATGATGCTGTATTTTCTAAGGCTCTGGGTGAGAGATTCTTCCTCCAGATAAGGGGTGGTAAATAATGCTTACCATTGTCTGGAAGGATAATGAAAAAAAATGGAAACAGTTGATTGAGAATCTACCAACAACCTACGGTGTTGATTTTCCAATACCTGAAGAAATTAAACCTCCATTTAAAGCATTTGTAACAATGGATGGATCAAATATTGATTATGCTGTTTATGTGAAAGATATTCTTCCTAAAACTGAAAAACCTAAATTATCAAGAAATACTAAGGGCATTCAGCATGTTCTACTCATTGAAAAAGTGGAAGAAGTTAAAATGCATGTTAATGAGATTGAACCTGTTGGAAAGAAACAAGGTACAAAGGTTCAAAAAATTTTATTAATAAATATAGAAGAAGAAGCGCCAAAAATACCTGTGAAATTCAAAGGTTATGATGATTTTGAAAATGCAATAATAGAAATTTTAAAAAATAAAAAAGAAAATTTGCCTGAATCTGTAATTAGAGAAATTGCTTCAAGATCTAAGAAATTTAAATTAAATAAAGAGGACTTGGAAAAAGTGGTTGAATTCACAATTCAAGAATATAAAAAATCGTCTGTTGATCCACATGAGGCTGTTGGAATTGTTGCAGCCCAATCCATTGGAGAGCCAGGCACACAGTTAACATTAAGAACTTTCCACTATGCTGGTGTTGCAGAGGTTAACATTACAAAAGGTTTACCAAGGTTAATAGAGATTGTGGATGCAAGGACAAAACCAAGCACGCCAACAATGGAAATATACCTTGAGGATGATATAAAGAAAGATCAGGAAAAAGTGGAAATTTTGGCAAAGAAGCTTGAAAGCACGAAAGTAATTGATGTTGCTGATGTTGAAATAAATGTTACAGAAATGACTGTGACCATTGTAATGGACAAGGAGAAGATGTCAAAGAGAAGAATTTCAAAGAACCAGATCTTGGAGGCAATTAAGAAAATGAAGCATCAGGGCACCACTCTTACAGAGGAGGGAGATAGCATAATTATTACACTTCAAGATCCTTCATATAAAAAATTATATCTCATTTCAGAAGATATAAAAAATTTGCTTGTATCAGGTATTAAGGGCATAGAAAGGGCCATAGTGAAATATGAAGAGAGCATTGGTGAATACAAAATATACACGCAGGGATCTAATTTAAAATCTGTCTTGGAACTTGAGGGTGTTGATCACAGAAAAACATATACAAATGATATTATGGAAATTTATGAAGTGCTTGGTGTTGAAGCTGCAAGGAATGCTATAATAGATGAAAGTATAAAAACGCTTGAAGAACAAGGTCTAAGCGTTGATGTAAGGCATCTTATGCTTGTTGCTGACATGATGACCTTTGAGGGAAATGTGGAAGCAATTGGCAGGCATGGTATTGCAGGCAAAAAGTCAAGCGTTCTCGCCAGGGCAGCTTTTGAAATTACTTCAAAGCACTTACTTCAGGCTGGACTTTTGGGTGAGAGCGATGAACTCAGGGGTGTTGCTGAAAATATAATTGTTGGGCAGCCCATTACTCTAGGCACAGGTGCTGTCAATCTAATATATAAATATCCTGAAAAAAAGAGGTGATATAAATGGATTTAGTAAAGGAACTAAAAAAAGCAATAGAAACTGGAAAAGTATATTACGGTCTTGATCAGGCCAGAAAGGCACTTAGAAAAAATGAGGCAAAGGTATTCATTGTTGCAAAAAACTGTCCGGACGAAGGGTTTAAAGGTCAGAAGATAGAGAATGTAAAGATAATACCATTTCAAGGAAATTCAAATGAGCTTGGTTCCATTTGTGGAAAATTGTTTGACATTTCAGTTGTTACAATAGTGGATCCAGGCGAATCAGCTTTCCAGAAAGATCAGTGAATAAATATGGGAACTATCAAGATAGATGAAAATATGCTTAGATATATTTCTACTTTTTACCAAGCGACTGGAGTTGATGTTTTAGACATAGCAGAGGATGATGAAAACATATTTTTTATTATTTATCCAGGATCATTAAGGAAGGCAATAGCTAATAATGGTGAGAACATAAAAAAATTGAAGGAAAAGCTCGGTAAAAATATTATAATTGTTGAGTACAGCGATGATCCTCATAGATTCATATACAACCTATTTTATAGATTCAATGTAAAAGAAGTAAACATAGATAAAATAGATGATGAGATGCGGGTATCAGTAAAGGTAGATCCTGGTCAGAAAGCCAGGGCCATAGGAAAAAATGGGAGAAATTTAAGGGTTACGAAGGACATACTTTCAAGGCATTTCAAGGTTACAAGCCTTTTAATTAAATAATTTTCATATTTTTTAATGCATCTTTAATTATTAAACCATGATCAAATGCTAGATCTGGTAATTTATTTAAATTGAATAATCTAATTTCAGAAGCATCATCACCAGCTTTTGGTGTACCTTCAATTTTTTCAATAAGGTATGCTATTGATATTGTATGCCCACGTGGATCCCTATCGGGTGATGAATATATTCCAACAATGGAAAGGATTCTTATTTCAATTGAAATCTCCTCCCTAATTTCCCTTGTGATCGCTTCTTCAACAGTTTCACCATATTCCACAAAGCCACCAGGAAGGGCGTATTTATCTTTGAAAGGATCATTTTTTCTTTTTATTAATAATATTTTATTACTTTCTATCAAAACACCATCCACAGCTATTGAAGGAACCTTATACGGCCTTTTAATATAATAGGATAGAACATCGTTGTATTTCTCATATGTTTCCATGAGCTCTTTTCCAAAATCTGTTAATTTTGTTTCACCTCTTGGACTTCCTCCTCTTTTTGTTTCTATTATTTTTTTCCCCAAGCGTTCTTCCACTTCCCTTATCTTTCCCCATCCATTTCTATAAGACATATTAAGTTCATTAACAGCTTTAGAAAGATTTTCAAAAATGGAGATATTTTTCAGGAGAAGATATAAACCTTCACCCATCACATAATTTCCCTTTTCATCCTCAAACCAAAATCTGAATTTAGGTATCATTATTATTGCATGAAACTTCTTATTAAAAAAATTTTTGAATACATAAAAATATTAAACCATGTAATAATAACGTGGTAAAATGCCCACCATTGATGAAGAAATAAAAGAGATTGAGGAAGAAATACGCAAAACTCAATATAATAAGGCTACTGAACATCACATAGGAAGATTAAAGGCAAAGTTGGCAAAGCTTAAAGAATTAAAGGAGACAGCAAAGAAATCATCAGGCACCCTGCCTGGAGTTAAAAAAACTGGAAATGCAATGGTATCGCTTGTAGGATTCCCCAGCGTTGGAAAAAGCACATTATTCAATGAGCTTACAAATGCCAATAGCGAAGTTGGAGACTATGATTTCACAACAATTAATGTTATACCAGGCATAATGGAATACAAAGGTGCAAAAATTCAAATTTTGGATCTTCCAGGTCTGATAGAAGGTGCAGCTAAAGGTCGAGGAAGAGGTAAAGAGGTACTTAGCATTGTTAGAAATTCCGATCTTATTATGGTAGTTACTGATGTTTCAAATCCAGATCCTGAACCTTTAATAAGGATGCTCCATGAGGCCGGAGTTAGATTAAATAAGAGAAGACCAAGGCTTTTTCTTGTTAAAAAGGACAGGGGTGGATTAAACATCCAGAAAACTGTTTCAATAGACATAGATGATGATCTTATAGAATCAATATTAAGGGAATTCAGAATAGTAAATGCTGATCTTATAATAAGAGACAAAATAGATATTGACGATTTAATAGATTTCCTTTCGGGAAACAAGGTTTACATACCTGGAATTTTCATCTTAAACAAGATAGATGAACAGAAAGATTTCAAGAATGAATTTAAAGTATTAAATGAAAAATACGGTTTCATTCCAATTTCAGCAAAGGAAAAGATAAATTTAGATATGCTAAAGGAAGGAATTTATGACGCCCTAGATTTCATTACAATTTATCTTCAACCTCCAAATAAGGAAAAGGAAACAATGGTAATAAAAAGATATTCCACTGTTGAAATGGTCTGCAGGGCCATACACAAAGATTTTGTTAAAAATTTTAGATATGCTATAGTTAACGGTCCTAGTGCAAGATATCCAAACCAGAGAGTTGGTTTGGATCATGTTCTTGAAGAAAATGATACTATTTCAATTTATATTAGGAAAAATTAATGTTTTATTATAAATTTATTCAAATTTTCTGGCTTTTCCCATGTTACTTTTACTTCTGCAACATTTGCAAGTGGATGCGTTGTTCTACAAATTTCTATTAATTCCTCAATCCTGTTTTTTTCACCCTCGAAGACTGCTTCAACATCCCCATTGGCGAGATTTCTTACCCATCCATTTACTCCCAATTTTTCAGCATTTTCCTTTACAAATGCTCTGAAGTAGATGCCCTGTACGTGACCAACAAATATGACATGAGCTCTATCCATATTTACAGTTATGAAATTTAACAATAAAAATTTATACACTTTTTCTTTATACTTTAATATGGCAAAGTATCTTGTAACTGGTGGGGCAGGTTTTATAGGGTCTAATTTAGTTCATAAGCTAATCAAATCTGGTCATGATGTAACCGTGGTGGATAGCCTCCATACAGGTTCAAAAAATTTAATTTCAGATCTAAATGTTAATTTTTACCAAATGCGTGTTGATGAATATTTCCATGAGAGAATGTGGAAAGATTTTGATGGCATATTCCATTTGGGCAAGCCATCATCAACACCAATGTATAAGGAAAATAGAGAGAAAATAAATGAAAGTGTAAATGGGACAGTAAGTGTTCTTGAGATGGCAAAGGAGATGAATGCAAAGCTTGTCACCGCATCATCAAGTTCACTATACAATGGTTTAGAACCACCTCACAAGGAATCTATGATAATACAACCAACAGATTTTTATACGGAAGCAAGATTGATAGAAGAAAGGCTTGCCAAAGTATATGAAGATCTCTATGGTATAAAATGGAATGCTATGAGATTTTTTTCCGTATATGGACCAAGAGAAGAATACAAAAAAAATTTTGCCAATTTGATTTCACAGTTTATATGGTCATTCAATAGAAATGAAAGACCAGTAATTTATGGTGATGGTTCACAAAAAAGAGACTTCATTTTTATTGATGATGTTGTAAATGCCCTTATCTTGGCTATGAAATCTAACCATAATGGAATTTTTAATGTTGGAACAGGAAAATCATATTCTCTAAACGATGTAATAAAAATATTAAAAAATAAGATGGGAAAAGATATAGAACCTAGGTACATAGAAAACCCTGTTAAGAATTACGTCATGGTTACTTTAGCTGATACTAGCAAATCAAAAAAATATTTAAATTTCGAGGCGAAAATGAACATTGAAAATGGCATTGAAAATACTATTAATTATTACAAAGGGTTGAATTTTTAAATAAGTAACGTATTCAAGTATTCATGGAAGAGAAAACGGTATGCCCTTACTGTGGAGTAGGCTGCAATGTTATTGTGATCTCGGATAGAAAGAGAATATTAAACATAGTCCCATCAAAAAGGGAAGATATAAATTATGGAACATTGTGTATAAAAGGATGGAAAGGGTTCTATTATGTTCAAAATGATAAGAGGCTAAAAAAGCCATTAAAAAAAGTGAATGACAATTTTGTAGAAATTTCATGGGAAGAGGCTATTGATCTTGTTGTAAAAAATCTTAAAAATATCATGGATAAGTACGGTCCTGGTGCACTCGCATTTCAGGCCAGTGCTAAATGTACAAATGAAGATAATTATCTCATGCAAAAACTTGCTAGACAGGTATTCCATACAAACAATGTAGATCATTGTGCAAGAAGCTGCCATGCAAGCACTATAGAGGGACTAATATCCACTTTTGGAAGTGGTGCTATGACCACATCAATAAGGGATATTAACAATGCTGATCTATATTTTGTAATAGGATCAAATACCACAGAGCAGCATCCCATAATAGGGTCAAGGATAATAAATAATGTTAGAAATGGTAAAAAGCTAATAGTTGCGGACCCAAGAAAAATACAACTGACAAATTTTGCAAACATTCATTTAAGGCATATACCTGGCACTGATCTTGCTCTTCTAAATTCGATTGCCTATGTAATAATTGATAAGGGCCTGTATGATAAAAAATTCATTGAGGAGAGAACTGATGGATTTGAGGAATTTAAGCAAATAGTTGAATTTTATGATCCTGATAGGGCCTCTAGGATAACTGGTGTTGAACCAGAATTAATAGAAAAGGCAGCAGTAATGTACGCTTCATCAAAATCCATAATCTTTTATGCCATGGGAATTACTCAGCATACGCAGGGAACTGAAAATGTACAAGCTATAGCGAACCTTGCCATGCTCACAGGCAATGTAGGTAAATCTGGCACAGGTGTTGCACCCCTGAGAGGCCATAATAATGTGCAGGGTTCAAGTGATATGGGTGCACTGTGTGATTTTTTGCCAGGGTATAGAAGAGTGTACGATGACCAGGGCAGAGCAATTTTTGAAAATGCATGGAATTGTAAAATTTCTTCTAAACCAGGGGTTTCATTAACAGAAATGTTTGAATATGCATTGGATGGAAAGATAAAAGGTATGTACATCATGGGTGAAAATCCAGTTCTTTCCGAACCTGAAAATGATAAAATAAAAATGGCTCTTTCAAAGCTTGATTTCCTCGTTGTTCAGGACATATTCATGACGGAAACTGCAGAATATGCTGACGTAATACTTCCAGCTTACAGTTTTGCAGAAAAATTGGGAACATTTACAAATACTGAGAGAAGAATTCAATTAATTAGACCTTTTATGGATCCTCCAGGAAATGCTAGAAATGATTGGGAAATATTTCAGCTCATAGCGGGAAAAATGGGATATACCTGGGAATACAAAAATTCTGAGGATATAATGAATGAAATATCATCTCTCGTGCCACAGTATAAGGGCGTTAATTATAAATGCCTTGAAAATGGTGGTGTACAATGGCCTGTTATCAATTGCCAATCAACAGAAATCATGCATAAGGAAAAATTCACAATTGGCAAAGGTAAATTCAAGCCAGCATACTGGGAAAAACCATTGGAATTTTATGATGAAGAATATCCTTTCATATTAACAACAGGAAGGATCTATTACCAATTTCATACAGGTACAATGACGAGAAAGATCAACATTCTTGAGAGGGAAGCTCCGGAAGCTTTCGTGGAAATAAACACTGATGATGCAAAATCTTTAGGAATTAGAAACAATGAAGTAATAAAATTAATATCAAGGCACGGTAGCCTCGATGTTAAGGCAAGAGTGACGGACATTGTCCCTAGGGGTATAGTATTTATGCCTTTTCATTATTATGAGGCATCTGTTAACAAAATAACTAATTCAAATCTTGATCCTACAGCCAAAATTCCAGAGTTGAAGGTAACCGCGGTAAGAATAGAGAGGTGTTCAGCATGATGTTCAAAATATCTAAGAAAAATTTTCAAAATTATGTGGATTTTCTTATTGGTAAATATGAAGTATGGGGCCCAAAAAAAATAGGTAGTGATTATGTTTTCTCAAAATTAAATAATGGTCAAGAATTTGAAGATGTGAGAACAGTTCTTAGCCCCAAGGATCTCATATATCCTCCAAATGAAAAATTATTTGAAGACAATTTTAAAGAAATTATTGTTTTAGGTGTGAAATCCTGCGATTATAGGGCATTTAAGATGCTGGATGATGTTCTTGGCATTGACTCTAACTATTCAATGAGGAGAAGAGTTGTGCACATGTTCAATTTTGTGTGCACTGAACCTTGCAAGTTTGGCTTTTGCACTACATTTTACGGGCCAAGACTAGAAGAATATGAAATGCAGTTCACTGATATAGGTGATTATTACCTAATTGAAACAAATGATTTAAGATTTGTAAATGATCTTTTTGAAAAAGCAAGTGACGATGATCTTAAAATTGCATTAGAAAAATCAAAAAATGTTTATAAAAAAATGCAGAAATTGAATATGGATAAATTAAGTGAAAAAATTGGGTGGGAAAATCCACTTTGGAAAGAATTTTCACAAAGATGTATTTCATGTGGTGCTTGCAATTTTGCATGCCCAACATGCTTTTGCTTCGATGTGTATGATGAAAATGATAGATATAGAGAGTGGGACTCATGCATACTTGCAGGATTTTCAAAACTTGCTGGAAATGCAAATCCAAGGCCAACACTTGACCTCCGCTTAAGACAGAGATTCTTGCACAAGCTAAAATTCCATTATGAAAATTTTAATTATTATCTCTGCACTGGGTGCGGAAGATGCATCGAAATATGCCCAGTAAATATTGACATAAGAGATGTTATAAGGAGCGTGAATCCATGAATCCTATGCTTCCTTTAAAATCAAAGATTCTTGATTTATGGGACGAAACGGATGATATTAAATCATTTCTTATTGAAGATGTTATTAACAAGAAACCTTTGCCCGGACAGTTTTATGAACTTTCCTTAAGTGGCCTTGGTGAAGTTCCAATTTCCTTTGCAAGTTGGGAGGATGGTCTTCTTTTTAGCATAAAGAGAGCTGGTAAAATAACTGAATACTTGCATAGAATGAAAAAGAATGATGAAATAGGAATTAGAGGGCCATATGGCAAGGGATTTCCCATCACAGATAAATTTAAAGTACTTATTGCCGGAGGCATAGGATTACCACCTGCAAGATCTGTAATAGAGCACTCTCTTTCCAATAGTGATAATAAAATACAACTTCTTTATGGCGCGAGATCACCTAGAGATCTTGTTTACAAGGAATTATTGAATGAATGGAAGAAAAAATTTGATGTCAAGATTACTGTTGATGTTGCAGATGATAATTGGTCAGGCCATGTGGGTGTAGTAACAAAAATATTCAATTATATTAAAAATACAGATTCATTCTTTTACATTATAGGGCCAACAATAATGATGAAATTCGCAGTCATGGAACTTAAAAAAATGAATGTGCCTGATGAAAATATTTTCCTTTCAATGGAAAGGAGAATGAAATGCGGTATTGGAATATGCGGTCATTGTAATATAGGTAAATATTATGTTTGCAAGGATGGTCCTGTGTTTAATTATTCTTTGATAAAAGATATTCCAGAATTGTTTTTCTAATTACAAAATTTTAAAATATCCTTCATTTTTATGTGTTTTCATGGATGTGGATGTTTTAAATAAATTGAGGGATATTGTTGGAGAAAAGCATGTTTTGAATAAAAAAGAGGATTTGATTCCATACATGAAGGATGCTTCTTTCTTTGAAGGTGCTGAACCAATAGCTGTTGTACTTCCTGGAAATGTTGATGAAGTTTCAAAAATAATGAAATTCTGCAATGATAATTTAATACCTGTTGTTGTAAGAGGTGGTGGATCCTCCTTAACAGGTTCTTCAATTTTGAAGGGGGAGGGCATTATACTTAGCATGGCAAGATTTGATAAAATTCTTGATTTAAGTGTCGAAGATAGGTATGTTATCGCTGAAGCAGGAGTAAAGCTAGATGTCCTTAATTCATATCTTAATAAATATGGATTCTTTTACCCACCAGATCCTGCTAGCTCCATATCTGCAACTGTAGGTGGATCTATAAATACAAATGCGGGTGGCCTCAAGGCTGCAATGTACGGAGCAACAAAGGAATGGGTACTCGGCCTTGAAGTGGTTCTTACTGACGGAACAATAATACAAACAGGTGGGAAAGTATTGAAAAGATCAATAGGATATGATTTAACTGCCCTATTTATTGGAAGTGAGGGTACATTGGGTGTAATAACAAAGGCAATTTTAAAAATCACAGCTCTTCCTGAGAAATATGGCAGGATAATGGTATATTATAAGTCAATATCAGAGGCTGGAAGAGCAATAGCAAATTTAAAAAATAAAGGTATTACACCTCTGATTGCAGAGTTCATGGACAAGATATCCATGGATTCTATTACCCATGTTCATGGATTAAAATTCCCAGAAAATGCTGAATATCTTCTCCTTATAGATATTTCTTCAACAGAAGAATCACTTGATAGAAAATTAAAAGATGCATATGATATAATAAGTAAAACTGATAATATTGGAATTAAAATCACCACAGACAAGAATGAGATGGATGCAATGTATCAGGCCAGAAAAGGCCTATATTCATCGCACCTAAATGAAAGATCTTCGCCCAATGAATATGTTGTTATAGCTGACATTGTCGTTCCAACATCAAAATTACCAGATTCTCTAAAAGAAATAAAAAATAAAATTGAGGAATATAATCTAAAAGTAGCTCTTTTTGGTCATATAGGTGATGGTAATATCCATGCTAATATATTTGCAAATATAAATGATAAAAATCACATGGAAAGAGTAAATGCATTTATGATGGACCTTGGCCGTATAGCTCTAGAACATGAAGGCTCAGTATCTTCAGAACATGGTATTGGAATGGAAAAAATTGACCTCTTAAAGGAAGAGTTTAAATTTAAAAAATCTGAAAGGAACCTGGATATAATGAAATCTATAAAAAATATTCTTGATCCAAATAATATTCTGAACAGGGGGAAACTGTTCTAATGTCAATTCTTGATGACCTTGACCTGGAAACATCAAAATGCATTAGTTGCACATTTTGCGAAAGTGTTTGCCCAACATTGCAGGCCAGTGATTACAGGGCAATATTTGGTGCAAGGGGCAGAGTTTTGCTTGCAAGAGAAATGGTAAAGGAAATAAGGAATCAAGGTAAAAGTTCTTTGGATGTCTCGGATCCATTTTATTCATGCCTTGACTGTTACGCATGTTTTAATGTATGCCCTGCAGGTGTAAATGCTGGCCATGTGAGCGAAATGGCAAAATCATTGATCACTCATAAAAAATTTTTGAACAAAAACCAGGAGAAGCAGGTGGCTAAAATGATCATTACTTCGATAATGAAATTCAATTCGCCCCTTGGCTTAAAAAATGAGATAAATTCCTGGTCTTATGGTTTGCATTTTGATGAAAATTCCGATTATCTACTCTATACTGGAGGAATGTATCAGCTCATGGCCTATAGCAAGATTCTTTCCGAATTGGAAAGAAAATTCAAAAATGAAACAATAGAAAAAATTGCTGAAATTATTTCAAAATATCCATCCATAATAAAATTAACCCATCCAATGTATGATGATAATCTAAAAAAGAGAATGGATAATATTTTAAAGAGCATTTATAATCTCCTTAAGGCAGCTGGGATTAAGTTCAAATATATTGATGATGAACCCTATCCTGGATCATTCCTTTATGAATTAGGCTACATTGATGATTTCATCGAATATGGAAAAAGATTAAAGGATCTTTTCATCAGGAATAATGTTAAAAATATCATTACAATAGACCCTCACACTTACGAAATACTGAAGGCCATTTATCCAAAATATATTGAAGGATTTAATTTTAATGTTTACCATTATCTAGATTTTTTGGATAATTTAAATTTTAGCAAGGGCAATGAAAATTTGGTTTACCATGAACCTTGCCACTTTTCAATGCATAAGGAAAAATATAATGAACCAATTAAGTTCATATGCAAATTGGGTGAAATAAAATTCCCTGAAAGGCATGGTAACACGAGCTACTGCTGTGGTGGGCCTGCTGAATTATTATATCCAGATCTTTCAAGTTCTATTTCCAATAAAAGATTTAATGAACTCAAAAATACAGGTGGAGATAAAATAATAACCGCCTGCCCTATATGCTTTGCAAATTTATCCAAGGATGATACAGTTTTTGATCTTGCAGAGATACTTGAAAAAAGATTAAATAAAAATATTAATTTCTAATCATGTGGAAAGATTCAAAAAAGGTACTTTGAAATATATAATTCTAATGATCTTAAATACTGGTCCTAAGGGAGTATATGATATAAAAAAATATATTAAAGAAATAAGCTTTGGTTTTTATAATCCTAGCACAGGTGTTCTATACCCTAATTTAAAAAATATGCTGAATGAAAATTTAATAAAGGAAACTAATGTAAAAGGAAAAAGAAAGTTTGTTCTCACAGATGAAGGAAAAAAAATTGTTGATGAAAATATAAAAAAATGGAAATCAATATTTGAAAGAAGGTCTAAAAAATTTGAAAAAATGGACCAGATAAGGGATATAATTCAAAAAATAATGAAAAATATTATTTTAATGGATGATGAAAGATTTGAAAAAAATTTTGAAAAAATCATTGAAATAATCAACGATGCAAATAAAAAAATAGAGAATTTATGATCATTCTTCGAAGCCGTACTTTGATACAATGAATACTATGATAATCATGATTACATCAAATATGAAAAGATAAAATAGATCATTGATTATTGAAGACCATTGAATCGATCCCTGAAGCACTAACACCCTCATGGAATTTGCCGCCCATGAAATCGGGTTGTAATTTACAACATTTTTAAGCCATGATGGCATTATTGCAGATGGGAACATTGCTGTACTTGCAAACATTAATGGTAAATTTAATAAATTCGTAATAGCCATGAGTGTTTCCATTTTTTTAACTCTTATAACTATTACTGAGAATAAACTAGAGAAGCCCATAATAAGCATTGAGAGTATAAGGAAAAGTAGAAGCAAATCTAGAATATTAAAAGATGATGATAGAACTAAGCCATTTGGAACTAAAATAGCTATTAATAACAAAATTGATGATTGAACTATCGCTTTAACCATGCTGGAAAATACTTTGGATAAAATTATTGAATCCCTTGGAATTGGAGCAACTATTAGCTTGCTCAAATAACCAAATCTCCTGTCCCAGATTATTGACATACCTGAAAACATTGCTGAAAATAGGCCCATGATTGCAAGCATTCCTGGAGTTAGAAACGAAATATAATTTTTGGCTCCCATAAAAAATGAATTCATGATGAGAGAACTTCCACCGGGTATGTTTGAAGGTATTAGTTTTGTTATATCAAAAGCGCTGCCGAATAGAAGAATCCAAAATAAAGGTTGAATTAAAGTGATGAATAATTGAACAGGATTTCTTATCCATTTTTTTAATTCCCTTGAAGTGAGTGAAATCCTTGCACCCATTTACCTCGCCCTCCTTATTGCACGCATTGTCCTCATGATTTCTTCCTCGCTCTCATGTTCTCGCATTTCCTTTCCAGTGTATTTTATAAATACTGAATCAAGGCTCGGTTTTTCCACTCTAATGCGCTGTATTTTAAGCCTGTTTTCATAAATTTTCTGGAACAATTTTGGTAAATATACTTCACTCTCGGGTACCTTGAATCTAATTGTCTTATTATCCATCATTGAAATATCGCTAACATCGTTTAGAATATTTTTAAATAATTCTGGATTATCTACAACAATGTCAACAACATCAAACCCTACCTTGGCCTTGAGCTCTGATGGTGATCCTTCCACCACTATTTTTCCATGGTCTATTATTCCTATCCTGTCACATAAGGAATCCGCCTCCTCAAGGTAGTGCGTTGTAAGAAAAATAGTAATTCCATATTCTTTTCTTAATTTTGAAATATAGTCCCACATTTTTGCCCTTGTTTGTACATCTAAACCGAGAGTGGGCTCGTCGAGAAAAAGTATCTCCGGGTTATGAATCAAACCTGTAATAAGATCCAACCTTTTTCTCATTCCACCTGAATAAGTTGAAACGTAACGGTCCTTTGCTTCATAAAGATCCACTAGCTTCAATAATTCATTTGCTCTTTCTCTAGCATCATCCTTTGGAATGCCATAAAAACTTGCCTGTAATTCTAGATTCTCAATTCCCTTGAGATCATCATCAACAGAAAGATCCTGAGGAACAAGACCGATCATCTTTCTAACTTTTGCCTGATCCTTTATTACATCAAGACCATTTATTATCGCATTACCGGATGTCGGTTTTATCATTGTTGTTAGCATCTTGACAGTTGTAGTTTTTCCAGCACCATTAGGTCCTAAAAAACCGTAAATTTCTCCTTTCTTTATATTAAGGTTTATGGAATCGACTGCCCTTATTCCACCTTTGTAAATTTTTACTAAATTCTCTACATGTATTATATCCATAGTTGGTCACTTTTTATATCGATATATCTAAATGGTATTTAAAATTAATCCTGATATGCCTCCTCATCAAATTCTGCTTTATCTTGACCCTGCATTTCCTCAGTGTGGGAGATTCTTATTCCCATTACATGATCTATGATGAATAAAATTAAGAATGTTACTAAGAAAGCATAAATGGATAATGAGATATCTGCGATAAATTCCTTGAAGAAAAACATGCCATTTCCAAATAATGCACCTGTAGCACCTATGCTTGCAAAAAGACCTAACATTAAAATCCCAGTGAATCCATCCATTCCATGAACACCCCATACATCCATCGTATCGTCCCAACCCATTTTATTCTTGAACCTTATTGCAAAATATGAGACAAGAGAACCTACTATACCGAAAAGCATTGCTACTTGCAATGAAACATATCCTGCTGCTGGGGTGATGATCACAAGACCTGCAAGTGCTCCTGTCATGAAACCGACTGAGCTTGGCTTTTTTCTAAATGCAATATCAAGGAAAAGCCAAGTTACAGATGCGAAAGCTGCAGATATCTGCGTATTTATCCATGCAAGCACTGCAATACTGTTCATGCCTAACGCACTTCCAGCATTGAAACCAAACCATCCGAACCAGAGAAGACCCATACCGAGAATAATCAATGGAATGTTATGAGGCATTTTTTCCTGATATTTTCTTTTTCCTATATATAATGCAGCAGCTAGAGCTGAAAATCCAGCACTTGCATGAACTACAATTCCTCCTGAAAAATCAAGAACGCCCCACTGCTGGAAGATACCATTTCCCCAAATCATATGTGCTATTGGAACGTAAACCAGAAAGAACCAAGCTGTGAGAAAAACAATAAAGGAATTGAACTTAAACCTATTTGGAAATGCACCTACAATAAGAACTGGAGTAATAACTGCAACCATCATCTGGTATATCATAAAAGCAAGGTTTTCCTGACCTATAATAGTATTAATGTTAATGTTATAAAGAAAGAAATATTTAGAAGATCCAAAAAAACCACCTAATATTCCAGTATTTGACGAAAATATAAGAGAATAACCGAAAAGTATCCATAGTATCGATAACCAACCTAAAGAAAACATTGTTTGCATCATTATTGCAACTGCACTCCTCTTTCCTGCAAGACCACCATAAAACATTGCCAGACCAGGGGTCATTATCATTACTAAAAATGCAGAAACTAATAAGAACAAAATGTCTGTAGAAGTGAACATTTAGTCACCTTCAAAAATCTATAAATGCAACAAAATTAATAAAGTTTTCAAAGGGACTTAGTAAAGTTGCTCACCTTTGATACTATTAAAAAAATTCATGCTAAAAAATATATAGTCTAGATATATATCATAGTTGATGAGTGTTAAAATTTCTGTTTGTGCTACAACCTATAACGAGAGAAAAAATATAGAAAAATCCTTAGATTCTGTACTTAAAATTAATCCTGATGAAATTGTAATAACAGATAATGAGAGCTCTGATGATACAATTGAAAAAATTTTTAAATACAAAGAGAAGACAGGGAGCCTGAAAATAATTTCACAAAAATGTACTAGGGTACAGGGCGAAATATATCTATTCAACATGCTCAAAATGAATACTGCTTGGTTTTAGACCTGGACAACTTTTATATCTTTAACAAAATAAATTTTGATAAGTTAGCTAAAAAGGCAAAGAATAATTTGATTGTTATTAGTGACAAAGCATACAGGACAGTATATTTTATTTTCGGTAAAAGAGAATTGTTTCTCAGATATCCTTATAAGGATATGAATACATTTGAAGATTTTACCTTTTTTAGAAATGCACCAGTAAAATGGTATTGGATTAAGAATCTGGGAGTTGATTTAGACCAAGAACGAAATAATCTTAAAAGAAATAAAATTACACGTTTAAAAAATACTATAATTGCTTTTTCAATTTACTACACTTATGGATTTACATTCAAAGATATCATAGATATCATTTTTAAGAAAAAATCTTTAAAATATATTGGATTCGATTTAATTTTCCTTTTTACATATAAATTTATCAATTTTATAAATAGAGAGATTCTAAAATAAATATGAACTGTAAATGGATAATAAATTATCTTTGCCAATTCAATTTTTTATATCTTTATTACCTCAAATTTAATATTCTATTCTCATTTTTTTGATGAAATTCCCAAAAATATTGATTTAATTGAGGTGTTATCATAATTATTTCACGAAATTTGAACCTTAAATCTGAATACATTATCGTTTTTGGTAATGATTTCAATATTTTTTGAGTAATTCTATATTTTTCAGCATTCATCTTTTTTACCTTTTGAAATTGCTGTCAAATTTTTTTACATTTTTGTGAGAATATTTTTATCATTTATCTTATATCTATTCGTATTAGCAATGTTATTCTTATGATTTCCAGCTTTTGTTAACCCTGTCAAATTTTTTATGACTTTTGTGAGAAAATCTAAAAATAATAACTTAAATTTATAAATATGGAAAAGTTAAGAAAAAAGGATATTATTTTTAACTATAAATTTTATAAAGGTGGCGAAGTTAAGTTGTACCATTTCTATCATTAACACTTTATTTCAATACCCTGGAAGATTAAAGGAGAAAAAGGTATCAGATAAGATCTCTGTGGAAGAGGTATATTATGAACTTTCAAAGGTAGAAAAAATAATAGAGAGAACTGGACGAGAAAATTTTGCAACCATACCAAAGAGTGAAAAAAGACAATTTTAAATTTTTCAGATTTGATACCTATGGGTTAAAATTCGGAGTTACGGTTAATAAGAACTACTGACTAAAGATTATTGAAGAATTTTAGAAAAATATAGAAAAACGCAAAAGAATTGGTTCAAAGGTTAACAGTAAATCTAAAAGTATTATGTAAAAAATAAATAGTTGAAATTTAAGATAGAAAATATTTTATAAATAATTGAACGTATTTTTCCTTGCTCATTAAATATTTAGGCAAATTATAGCATTCATCAAGATATTTATTTTTATCCTTAATATATTCATTATATTTAATATATATACCCTTAAGAAACTCTTCATCTTTATTCGCAGATAAATTAAAAGGTATTTTCTTTAACATTTTGTTAACTTCAATATCTCTGTATATTAATGGAGTATAATGTGCTAAACTTTCAACAGATACTAAGGAGGAGGAGCTTTCACTATAAGAAGGGAATAATACAAGATGTGATCTTAAAAGTAAGTCTGATAATTTATCATCGCTCAAAAATCCAAGAAATTTCACATTTTCTTTTTTAATATTTAGTTTATATGATTGACTACCTGATCCTGCAATAAGTAGATCTATATTATTTGAGAGATTTTCAGCAACGTATTTCACTGTATTTATTCCCTTATCCTCTTCATGCCTACCAAAAAATAATACCGTAAATTTATCAAATTTCTCCTTTTTAGGAATCATTTCTCCTAAATAGGTATTTTCAAGCAAAAAAGCGTTATTATTTTTTATTAAATTTTTTTGTATTTCGCTCAAAATATGTATTTTATCAAATCTTGGAATTATGCTATTCAGTATTTTTTTTTGAAAATAATTATTAGATTTCATTAAGAATGGGTTGTGAAACCCCCATATTTTAGGCTCTTTTAATTTTAATATCTGCTTTAAGAAGGTGTAATATCCGGCATCTGAATAAATAATAGTATTGTCTATTTCAGGTATTCTCCTCATCTTTAGTGATGTCAATTTATTTTTAATGAAGGGGATTTCAATATATTCAAATTTAATTATTTTTCTTAAATAATCTTCACTAACTCTATATTCTGAAGAATATGATAGAGCATATACTTTAACTTTATAACCTTCATTTTTTAAAAGATTTCCTATACTTATAACCCATTTATCACCGCCTCCATAATTTCTTAAAGATCTTGCTCTTAAAAATGTAATATTGTCCATATTCAAATAATAATTAAACAATATATTAAATTTACTCGTGACTTTACATGTATTAATGGAATTAATTGGCGAGAAACCCTGATATTTTCAGATTTTTCATACTTCCAGATCTTTTTATTTCTCAATTTTTCTATCCTGCTTTCAAGCTCAGAGTAAAATCTTTCCTTTTCATATTTTTCTCTTTCAATGTCATAATAAACGTAGAGTTAAAGCTCTTTATCATCAAGAACCATTCTTGCATCCTTGTAAAATATTATTTTATCAACTATCCTTAGCGAGTTATCCACATTCTCTATATCTTTCTTAGATTTCAATATTAAATGCTTTATCTTCTTGAATGTATATGATACTCCTATTATGAATTCATAATTTGAATCAATGTCTTTGGGACTGGGTGAAAAAACTTGATGTAGGGTTTGAGGGGGTTACTCTTAGATGAATTTCAAAATGTGCCAGGTGTAGCACTAATAATGGTATATGAATATCTTACCTCAAATAAAATGAAAGTGTGGTTTAAAATTTTAAACGAAAAATATAATAGTTAAAAAAATGGGATTCTAAAGATTAAAAAATACATTGTGATATCCCAAAATAATTTCCTATATATATGGGGACATCATTTACATCATTGTAATTCCATATATTTAATGGTCAAACTCACACAAAAGAAAATCAACTGGATAATCAAGCAGAAGGAGAATAGAATGAGTTCCTCAGAAATTGCAAGGATCATGAATATCACACCTAGATATGTGAATATGATCTATAGAAAATACAGGCTGGAAGGAAAGGTGGAATTAAGAAATGCAGGAAGGAGGAAAGATCAGATTTCTGAGGAAATGAAAATGCTCGTATATAATATGAGAAAAGAACATCCAGGAAGTGGAGCACTTACAATTGAAAAGAATCTCAGGGAAAGAGGCATAAAGATATCACACAATAAAATACACAGGATATTGAAAGAAGGAGGAATGGTAATGGAAAATATGAATAAAAAGAAACAGAGGAAATGGGTGAGATGGGAGAGAGAACACAGCAACAGTCTGTGGCATATGGACTGGTTTGAGTTTAATGATAAAAATTACATTGTAA
>JAGDXS010000035.1 GCA_023261755.1 Thermoplasmata archaeon
ACAGAGCCGCAATTTGGACAGTGCATATCCATGCATCTTACCCCGCGTTGCTTTGGCATCCTGTAACCACATTTTAGGCATATGCAATAGCCTCTTGGACCCATACCGCCCTGCTCAATATTTCTTCTTTGAGCATTCCTACCCATACCGATACCTCTGTTAAATGGCATATTATCATTTTATCATATAATACGTTTTAAATAATAACATTTTCCAATACACTCTTTCTTTTAAAAATTTAATTATGAGCTTTGGATTCATCATTATTTACTAAAAAATAATGAATCATTGTTTATAAATAAATTTCTAAAAAAGTTTTCAAATTTCCTATATCAGGGGATTACATAGAGAGAACTATAGCCTGGTAATTATCATAACGGAATTGAGAGAGAAGGAATATGCTATTACTGTATTGCATCTATTATTCAGCTAAGCTAGGCTGCCTGGATACCGAGCCCGAACACCGAGAAAAGATGCAAAATTTTGAACCATAGCAACATTTTTATCTTGCTCCCCTTGAAATCAATGATATGAATGATGGGCACCTGACAAAAACGGAGCTAACATAATCGCCTGAGTTCATGACCTGAAGAGACAATGCAAAGCTTCAAACCCATTACCCCTATATTTTAATCTTTAATTCGGTCAAGCCTTTTTCTTCTTTCCTCTATCCTTTGCTCCAAATATTTCAATTCATTTTCAAGCATCTTTTTTTCAGATGTATCTGAAGATGCTTTTGCAGATATATAGGAACCATACGAATGATAGCTCTGGTAACCATAGCTAGGATAGTATGACCAAAGGTAAAAATATGTGCCTTGTGGCTAGTATGGGTATGATCCAAAACTACCATAGTAAGGACATGATGCATATGAATTCAAATACCAGTTCCAAGCTAGGGATATGCCTCTCCATGGGAAGTTACTAAACCTAGCTCCCCGGCCCCATCCCCTTCCGCCTGACCACCATAGACCGAACATTTTAAATTATCAAATTACTCAATTGAGTAATAATATTTAAGAGTTCCAATTTTTTATTACATAATTTTTATATTCATTAATATTGCATATTGATTAAATTAAAATACGAAAATTACTATTTTACATTATGGCAGATACTGTAAAAATAGGAATAATTATCTGTGACAGGTACAGGAACTGTGCTGGTGGAAAGTGTTTCAGGGCATTGAATAGGAGGGAAGGTGGATTCAGCATATACAAAAATAAGGAAGTAGAGGTGGTTGGCTATACTACCTGTGGTGGTTGTCCTGGAGGAAACATTGAGTATGCACCAGAGGAAATGAAAAAGAATGGCGCGCAAGTTATACATTTTGCTACTGGTTTCGTTGTAGGTTATCCTCCCTGCCCATACATAGATTATTTCAAAAGTTACATAGAAAAAAAGTTCGGCATAGAAGTAGTAATAGGAACACATCCAATACCGGAGAAGTATTATACAGTTCATGAAAAGCTAGGCACATGGAATGGACTTGAATGGAAAGAAAAATTGAGATATGTTATTTGTGATGAAGAAAAAAGAAGGGAGTATGACTGAAAAAATAGAATCATTAAAAATTACAGTTATAAATGATAATGAACCAGGTAAGAATTTAAAGAATGACTGGGGCTGGAGTGCTTTAATTGAATCACAAAAATGGAAGATACTATTTGATGCAGATACAAGAAATGATGTAATTGAGAATAATATAAAAGCTCTGGGCATAAATGTACTAGAAATAAATTTTGCTTTCTTGAGCCATTTCCATTACGATCATTATGGAGGTTTCGAATATATCGGAAGATTAAGAAAAGGTCTAAAGGTTTATATCCCTGAAAGGGACAGGATTCTGGAATCCTGGGGGCTTGAAACAATTAAGGTTGAGAAAGAAGCTGAATTATCAGATAATGTTTATTCAACAGGACCATTAGGCACATTAATAAAAGAGCATGCCCTTGTATTAAAATGTGATGGTTTCAACGTTCTTGTTGTAGGATGCAGCCATCCTGGTATAGATAAAATAGCAAGGAAGGCTTATGAAATGGTGGGTAAGATTCATCTTGTTATTGGAGGCTTCCATGGTCCTTCTAAAAATCAACTGGATAAACTTGCAATGATAAGCGAATATATTTCTCCAGCGCACTGCAGTGGTGATGATGCAAAAAATTATGTTAGAGAAAATTTTAAAGAAAAGTATCTGGATGTGAGAACAGGGAGTATCATAAAATTACCTATAAAATTATAAAAGCAATCTTTAAATTTTACATTTAATTAAAAATAATCGGGCCACAAAGGCCTGATTTTTCATAATTTACTTGGCTCCATTATATCCAAAACTTTTCCAAGCTTTTCCGCTAGACTCTTTATCATTTCATCGTTCAAGGCATCGAGCAATGCTGATAATAGAACAAGGACCTCAATGAGCTTATCAACAGTTCCATCGTTCACCATCTGAATTAATTTATCGAGTATTGGTGATACCTTTTCTATGTTTAATGATCCATTTTCATTCATTTCAGCTATCTTCTGAATTAATTCAACGAGCTTGGGCAGATTGGATTTTAAGAGATTCTTCACGGGTTCTGAATTCAGTGCACCAAGTGCTATGGGTACTATGTCAAGCATATCCATTAATGTATCTAAAGTACCATTTGATATTAATTCAGAGAATTTGTCTATAAGTTTGTTTATATCATCCCATTTTATTACACCTTTCTTTTCAAGATCGACAAATTTCTCTATAATGGTCATGAGCTTAGGCACATAATTCAAAAGTTCATCAAATATGCCCTTTTTCTGAAAGGTTGATAAAAGATCTAATACTTTTGATAAAGATCCATCCTGTATTAGCCTTATAATTGTACCAATGAGCTTATCCACAGTATCTGTTTCAAGCAATTTTATTAGTATTGATATCTGGTTTGCATGATGGTATGCCTTGTCCATGGTTTCCTCTTTGAAGAGATTTTCAAGAATTATCATTAGTTTATCTAATGAACCATTCTGCTGTAGATCTATTACTTTCTTTATTAACCTAACAAGCTCATCC
>JAGDXS010000011.1 GCA_023261755.1 Thermoplasmata archaeon
AAATGAACAATGTTCCGGTACTTACAGGAATAGATACAAGAGCACTAATTAGAGAAATTACACATACGGGATCATTGATTGGCATAATTTATCCGGGCAAACCAGAAAATAATCTAAAAGATGCAGAAAATATATTGCTAAATACAAAAAATCCAAATGATTTACCATTGTTCAGTGAAACAGCATCTAAGAAAAAAATATTTTACAATGGAAATGGTGAATTGAACATTGCCCTGATTGATCTTGGTGTGAAAAACGGTATTTTGAATAATTTACTTAGAATTTCAAACATCACACTTATACCATACTATGAGAAATTCAATCCCGATGAATATGATGGTATTGTAATTTCTAATGGCCCGGGAAACCCGAGCCATAATGAACTTGATTCTCTTGTGAATTCAATAAAGAACTTTAAAGAACCTGTGCTAGGGATATGTTTAGGACATCAACTAATAGCCAGAAGCTTTAATCTTAAGACATATAAAATGAATTTCGGGCATAGGGGTATTAACCATCCAGTGATTTACAACGGTAATATTTACATAACTACACACAACCACGGATTTGCTGTAAAGGCAGATGAAAACGATGAAATAATTATAGATCAGATTGATCTTAATGATAATACAGTGGAGGGTTTCAGGCATAGATATTTGCCTATCACAGGCGTACAATATCATCCGGAATCAAGACCCGGAACATCTGATACAAGGTTTATATTTGAAAATTTTAAAAGGGCGGTGATAAAGTTTGCCAAGGAACAATGATATAAGAAATGTACTTGTGATAGGTTCAGGACCAATAATAATCGGCCAGGCAGCGGAGTTTGATTATTCTGGAACACAGGCCTGCAAAGTCTTCAAGGATGAGGGATGCAGGGTAGTTGTATTGAATCCGAATCCAGCAACAATTCAGACAGAGCTGGAATTTGCTGATTCCGTATATCTTGAGCCTATAAATATTAACACCATTGAAAAAATAATAAAAAATGAAAAAATAGATAGTATAGTTTCAAGCTTTGGCGGTCAGGTAGCTTTAAATGCTATCCATGAACTAGCTGAAAGCGGTTTCTTAGAAAAATACAACGTTAAGGTTATAGGTACTGGAAAGGAATCCATTGATATTGCTGAGGATAGAGAAAAGTTCAGGAACATGCTTATTAAAATAAATGAGCCAACTGCCCTTGGAATCAAATGCAAAAATGCAGAGGATATTATAAATGCGATGAAGATTATAGGAAAATTTCCAATCATCGTGAGATCTTCATTCACACTAGGAGGTGCAGGAACAGGCATTGCAAAAAACGAGAAGGAGTTAATAGATATCGGTTCTGAAGGTTTAATGCTTTCACCCGTTCATGAAATAATTGTTGAACAATCATTATTGAATTTGCAGGAGTTTGAAATAGAACTTATAAGGGACTCAAAAGGAAATAAAATAGCAGTTTGCTCCATGGAGAATATTGATCCAATGGGGATACATACTGGCGAAAGTATCGTTGTTACACCATCATTAACCCTCAGTGATGTGAATTACCAAAGACTGAGAGATTCAGCATTCAAAATCATAGATGAATTAAAAATCCATGGCGCTTGTAACATACAGTTTGCCCTAAACCCTGAAACGGAAGAATATTTTGTAGTAGAGGTAAATCCAAGAACATCTAGATCCAGTGCTCTTGCATCAAAGGCAACAGGTTATCCAATAGCAAGAATAGCTGCAAAAATAGCCCTCGGATACACATTGGATGAAATTAAAAATCCCTTAACAGGGAATACATTTGCAGCATTTGAACCAAGCATAGATTATGTGGCTGTTAAAATACCGAGGTGGCATTTTGAAAAATTTAACGATGCTGAAAGAAGGATAGGTATGTCAATGAAATCAACAGGGGAGGTGATGGGTATTGGTAAAAAATTTGAAGAGGCCTTGATGAAGGCAATTCTTTCCCTTGACAAAAATTACTATGAACTTTTTAATTTAAATTATTCCGATAATGAAATAAAAAATTTGCTTGAAAATCCAACCGACATAAGAATTTTTGCAATAGGAGAGGCAATAAGGAGAAAATGGGATCTGAACCTTATTTCAAATCTAACAGGCTGGAATAAATTTTTCATTGAAAAAATAAAAAATATTGTTGAAGCACAGGAAAGGCTAAAAATTTCACAAGATGCAGAAACAATAGAAATTTGCAAAAGACTTGGTATAAGTGACAAATATATTTCAAGGAGAATGGGCATGGATGAAACGGATTTCAGGAGGTTGAGAAAGAATTATGGCATATTACCTGTATTTAAGGCAATTGACACCTGTGCTGGAGAATTTGATGCTATAACACCTTATTTTTATAGCACATACAATGGAAATGAAAATGAATCTTTTAGGCTTAAAAATGGTGTTATAGTTTTAGGTTCTGGTCCAATAAGAATAGGCCAGGGTATTGAGTTCGATTACTCAACGGTTGAAGCTGTACTCTACCTAAGCAAAACAAATTTTAAAAGTATAGTGATTAATAACAATCCAGAAACAGTTTCCACAGACTTTGACCTTTCTGATAAACTATACTTTGAACCAATTACATTCGAGCACGTATCCAACATCATTGATCTGGAAAAACCATACGGTGTGATTGTTCAATTCGGTGGGCAGACAGCTATAAACATCGTGAACAGTCTTGTTAAAGAATTTGGTAAGGATATTATTTTAGGCACGGAACCATCAAGCATTGATCTTCTTGAGGACAGGGAAAAGTTTGCTTTGTTCTTAGAAGAGAATAATAAAAAAAGAGCACCAAGTATAACTGTAAAGGATCTGAGAAATTTTAGGAATTTTGCATCTGAAATAGGATATCCACTGCTAATAAGGCCATCTTATATCATAGGGGGAGCTGGAATGAGCATCATTTACAGCGATGATGATTTCATAAATTATTTAAGAAATGTCAAAATAAGTTCAGAATTCCCCATACTT
>JAGDXS010000015.1 GCA_023261755.1 Thermoplasmata archaeon
CATCATAAAACCCAAAAATCAATAGCCCTATATAAATACGTCATAAAAATGTCACTTATTTGTCAGAATTACTCAACACACCAAAAAACCAAGAAAAGTTTAAATAATTAATTGCATTATTATACAATCGATCACGCTGATGCCCCTCCTCCCCTTTTTCTTATGTATTTAATTAAAAGTTGATTTTTTGAATAATTCTTTAAAATAATTTATAAGATGGAATTTTACAATGTTCATCATTGATTAATGAAATTATTTAATTGATATAGAATTTTTAGCTCTTTTGGTTATTTAATTAGAAAAAACTGAAGTTTTAAATATGGAAAATCATATCTCCCTAATACCCGGCTTAGCTCAGTGGTAGAGCGGCGGACTGTAGTGGGAATTTATGCCGCCGCGGGCATCCGCATGTCCCCGGTTCGAGTCCGGGAGCCGGGACTCAATTTTTTTGATTTTATAATTCACTTTAATCTTGATGAACATTTTTATTCAATTTTATATATTTATTTTCTCAAGAAATAATATATCAATTATTTATCAGTTTTACTGATATGATTTTATTTTAAAAAAATCCCGGATATGGTTTCATTGTAAAATAAATTTATTTGTAACAAATATTCATATTTTTATGCTTGATTATTTCCTAGGAAGAAAATTTTTCTACCACAAAAATTTATATTAGATGTAATAATTATTAAAACATGTAATGATAAGCACCTATCTATTATTAATTGCCCTGGCGGCGATAATATTACTTGGATATCTCAGTGATGCTCTGTTCAGAATGACAAGAATACCTGAAATATTGATTTTATTATTAATCGGTATTATTTTGGTGCCTGTGGGGCATATTATTCCAGAAAAATATACCACGGTATTAAGGGATTTTGTTCCCCTTTTCGGAAGCATTGCACTCATAATGATAATGTTTGATGGCGGAAGAAAAATTGACTTTGAAGCTACAGTTTCTGGAAGTGGTAAAGGCTTGATCCTAGCTGTATTGGACGTTTCTTTTTCAATGATTTTTATTTCATTGTTAATGCACTATATTTTTTACTGGCCATTTATTTATGGTGCAATTCTGGGCACTACAATTGGAGAGACAACCGCAGTTGTAATTGTTCCCGTGGCCACCAGAATCAAAATACCCAATGCCCTTTATAACATGGCAATCACAGAAGCAACTTTCAACTCAGTGGTTGATATACTTTTATTCTATCTCTTGCTAGTTCTGTTTTCTGGATCAACATTTGTAGTTTCTTCTTATACAAAATATGCTGTTGACTACCTTAGCGTTGCCGTATTTCTTGGCCTTATTGTCGGTTTTTTGTGGCTTTTTACATTGAACATTCTAAAGGGGGCGAAAGGGTATGTCGCTACCCTAGGAATAGCATTTTTATTGTATGGTGTTGTTGATTACCTTGGTGGAGCGGCAGTTTTTGCAATATTCATTTTTGCTATAATCATAGGAAATTACAAGACCATTGGAAAGCATCTGAATTTAAAAATAGACATCCATGAAAATGAGATGAGCATTGTTGAAAATGAGCTTGAGTTCATAGTAAGAACATTCTTCTTCGTATTCATAGGAATGATTGCAATTATTTCCATATCCTATTTTGTATATGCCCTTATAATTACAGTCATTCTAGTTCTGATTAGAATTGCTGAAGTAAAATTGGTTGTTAAGGAGAGGGAATATCAGGGGTTCATGGTATCATTGCTACCGAGAGGGTTGACTGTAGCGGTTTTAGCTAGCCTTCTACTTTCAATGGGTGGCAGTTATTTTAGCGATATATTTTATATATCATTCATGATTATAATTATCACCAATGTAATTGCTGGGATTACCATAAGTATATCAGCAAAGTCTATAGAAAAATTGCAATGATATTTATTGGCGTTTTAGAAGAAAAGTTTTTGTAAAGATAGAATTTTTCATTCATTATGGAACATAGTAAAAGTGACTTCAATGAATGGTACAACGAAATTATAGAAGAAGCAGGTTTGGTTGATAAAAGGTATCCCGTGAAAGGCATGAATGTTTGGTTACCTTATGGTTGGGCCATAGCTAGAAATATAGATGAAATAATTAGAAAATTAATGTTCTCATCCTCTCACCAGGAGGTATGTTTCCCTCTATTAATTCCAAAGGATCAATTCGCAAAGGAAGAAGAACATATAGAAGGATTTGGAAAGGAAGTTTTCTGGGTAGACAGGGGAGGGGATACACCTCTTGATATTCCATTAGCATTAAGGCCAACGAGTGAAACAGCAATGTATCCTATTTTTTCACTCTGGATAAGAACTCATGCAGATTTACCCCTAAAAATTTTTCAAATAGTAAATGTATTTAGATATGAAACAAAACAGACTAGAGCTTTCATAAGAGTAAGGGAAATACACTTCTTTGAGGCTCATACTTGCCACGAGAGTTTTGAAGATGCTGAAAAACAAATAAGGGAGGATCTTGATATTTGGGAAAAGTTCTGTGAAAAAATGGCTCTTCCATATATGCTTAACGTAAGACCAGATTGGGATAAATTTGCAGGAGCTTATTACAGCATTGCTGCAGATACTATAATGCCTTCTGGTAGGCCTTTACAAATAGGAACAATGCATCAATACAAACAGAATTTTTCAAAGGCTTACAATATTATGTTTACAAGGGAAGATGGAACAAGAGATTATGTTTACCAGACAACATTTGGAATTAGTGAAAGAATAATTGGAGCTATAGTAGGTATACATGGTGATGATCGCGGTCTTATTCTTCCGCCAGAGATCGCTCCAATTCAAATAGTTATCGTGCCTATAGTAACTGAGGAAAAGGAATTGGTATTAAGGGAAGCTAAAAAATTATATGAAGAAATTTCCAAAGTATTTCGGTCAAAATTGGATGATAGGGAAAATTATACACCAGGTTATAAATTCTATGACTGGGAACTTAAGGGGGTTCCGTTAAGGATAGAAATTGGTCCTAAAGATATTAAAAATAACATAATTACTGTATCAAGAAGAGACACGCTTAAAAGATCTACAGTAGAAAGAGATAATTACATCGAAAAAATAGGTATGATTTTAAATGAAATACAGGAAAACATGAGGAAAAGGGCAAAAGAAAAGATGCTCGATTTAATAAAGGACTCAAAGAACCTTGATGAAATTAAAGGACATGAGGGTGTTGATAAAATTTCCTGGTGCGGTTCAGTTGATTGTGCAAAGAAAATTGAGGAATATACAGGGAAATGGATTCTTGGAATACCTTTAAATGAAAAAAATGAACATGGAAAATGCTTAGTTTGTGGTAAAGAAACGGATATGGTCTGCTTCGTTGGAAAGTCTTATTGACTTTCCTTTTCATTCAATCTTGTTAAGATTACTCCAAGAACACCGAATATGAATATTACTGATACAAATGAAAATAGACCTACATCAGTCCATGCATTATATTTTATGGACCACCCTATGTAAAATATTAAGGATGATCCTATAAGCATAAAACTGAAGATTTGAAGGGCAGTATTTCCGAACATTAAGAAAAGCAAAACATAGTGATATAAAAAGCTTTTTTTATAGCATGCTTTCAATTATTATTTTAAGGGCATTTGCATTATTGTAATTTTTTTCTTTGGATGAATATAGAAATATTGTATTTTCTTTTTCTTTTATGATTTTAATAAAATCACTCAGTTTTCCATTCTCTTCAAGTTCTTTTTTATATTTTTCAATAAATTCTTCCCATTTTTTTGGATCGTGTGAAAACCATTTTCTTAAAACATCGGATGGAGCTATCTCTTTTGCCCAATAATCTATTTGATCCTTACCTATTCCTCTTGGCCATAACCTATCCACAAGTATTTTAAAACCATCTGGAATTGGTTTTTCATAAATTCTCCATACCAATATCATAAAAAAAAGAATTTTTTAAATAAATTTAAATGTTTTCAAAAGAATGCAGAAAGGTTCATATAGAGCATATATATTGCCACTAAGATTATAATCACTGCAAATATTCTTGTTAGCGTTTTTCTTGATACTTTTGATGCAAAATGGGCTCCTATCCATCCACCTATTATTCCACCTATTACATACATAATTGTTATAATTAAATTAAGATCGCCACTCAGTGAATACCTTATTGCTGTAACAAGTCCAAAAATTCCTACAGATATTAAAGATGTACCTACCGCCTGTATTATGTTAAGAGCACCCGAATATATTAATCCTGGCACAATAAGAAAACCACCACCAATACCAAAATAACCTGATGCAAAACCAACTATAAATCCTATACCTAAGAGTTTAGGATAAGAAATTTTTCTAGTTACATCAATTGATTCATTAACACACTTCCTTCTTAACATATATATTGCTATTGCAATCATGAGAATTGCAAATATGAATAGAAGCTTTTTCCCAGGTGTCATGAGACCGAGTTCTGCACCTATGAGAACTCCTATTACTCCAGGTATGCTAAAGAGTATACCTTTTCTGAAAATTACGTGCTTTTTCCTAGCATGAGGAATCAAATTTAAAAAGGCGTTTATGCTAACTGCAAGTGCTGTGGTCCCTATGACAAGATGTGGATGATTAAATCCAACAAAATATATGAGGAGAGGAATTGCAAGAATTGACCCCCCACCTCCTATGAGGCCAAGAGAGAATCCAACCAGGAAACCTGAAACAATGGAAAGTAGCATTTGCAATGTTGTTACGTCAATCATAATTGATCAAAATGATATAACAGTGTATCCTTCTTCAATTTTTTTATTTGTTTCTACTCCACCTAATACGAGCTCTACTTCAGGAAAAATGTCACTTTCTGTAAGACCTTCATTTTTTATGCTTACAGAACAAGCCTTTAAGGTTATTCCAACTTCCTTGGCTTTTGATATCTGTTCCTTAAACTGACCAGAATTAGCCTGTTTTTTATTTACTGCCTGAACTCCCTGGCCAAGGAAAAGCATTTCTATTTCTGCATTTGCATTTTTTACAGCATTAATTGAGAAATTGAAAGCTACCATTTCACCTTGTATGTTGGATTTTCCAGTTAATACCATTACCAATATTTTTGCCATTTAGAATCACCTCTATCTATATCCTCTTTTATTTATTTTTAAATGCAGGACAAGGTAAAGAGTAACCCAAGAACTTAGAAGAACTACAACCATAAAAACAAAGCTAGAAACTGCCATTTGTATGTTGCCGCTCAGTATATGCCCAGATGCGCATCCATTGGCCATTCTAGCTCCGAAAAGTACTAGAAATGTTCCAATAAATGATCCTAATGCCCTCAGATTCCTGCTAGGTCCAAATCTATGTTCCCATACTTTTGGAACCTGGGGCTTGAATCCCATAAACCTTTTTGATATCATTATTGATGATATTAGGCCTCCAAGAAAAGTACCCAAATCAGAAAATGGTTCCCATCCAATTTCACTGAATGGGTTATTTACAGGAATTCCATTAATAATGTGCATGCCACCGAAAAGCTGAAAATATGGATTCGAAGCAGCCCATGAGGGATTTATTAGATAAGATAATTGTGCACCAATCCAGGAATATGTAGTAGATTCACCGAATATTTGATGTAATATTATTACTGCCACAGCGGCTATAGTAAATTCAAGACCTAAAAATATTACATACCTCGAATTCCATATACTGCTTTCATTTGTTATCCTTCTTACAAAATCTCTAGATTTTGGATATTTTTCCTTTTCTTCTTCTATCAATTCATCATTTCTCACAATTTCTTTATTTTTTCCAATTAAATGTGAGAGGCAACATTGTTTCAATGGTTGACCAGGATACCTTGGCAAGAAGAAAAATATTAAGAGCAAAATAATTCCAAATACAACGCTAACTAGAAATATTTCAGGCCTTGTAACTGCACCTATAATGCTTGCCCATGTGATAGGGCCAAAATTCAAAGTATTCCAAAAAAATTGTCTTGCTTGGCCAAAAATCATTGACCAGGTGAAAGCTCCGAGCAATCCACCAATCACTGCCCATATTGCATCCCTTCTTCCCTGACCCAATGCAATCCAAACTGTTCCTGGAAAATAACCTGCAATACCTACACCGGTTCCAAAAAGAATGCCTCCAATTATTATACCAGGAACAAAAAAACTCTTAATACCAAAATTTGGATGTGGCACGAATAAATATAATCCATAAAGAAGTATTGCACCAAGGCCTATTGCAAAACCAAAGCAAACAAGAAGAAACCTATCTTGAAATGCCATTACCCTGTAAAGTGTATCTGGATCGGAAAAGTTCCATAATTCCAAAGGTATTGCAAGAAGAAGACCCGCCAATATGCCCAATCCAAGAAATGCTTTTGTTTGATGCAAAAACACCTGCATGTATATTCCACCTAAGAGCATCAGTACAGATAAAATAAAAAGTATTACAGTGCTGATAAGGAGAATCCTTACATCTTTAATATTTTCAGACATAAGATCACTAATTAAGAGAACCATTACTCATATTTAAAATTTATGAAAATTTTTCATATATATGAATAAATTTCATATGTGTGATTATTTTTGTATAGATAAATAAAATGCCAATTTTTCTAAGGCTTTAGGACCATCCTTTTCACTTAATAAGATTAAAATTTCATGCCCAAGCCTATAAATATACTTTATCTTAATTTCAAACAATTCAAGAATTGATATTATAAGAACTGTAATTCCTGGTACTTCTGAGAAATTTTCCTTCATTTTTAATCTTAAAAGAGCAAGTTCAGAATTTTTGTCATCTTTGTAAAGTATATCCACCATATCCCCGTTCTTCACGGCTATGGTAAATTGATATTCAAAAATTTCATCATAACTTACTGTTTTTTTTGAAAAACCATATTCAAGAGATATTGAAACTTGCTTTAACGCCTGAAATGGATCCATTAAATAATCACTCTTTTTATTGTATAGGGTAAGAATCTTGACTATTGTATTTAAAGGAACTTCTTTTCCACTCAAACTTTCAACTTTAGGTTTAATTTTCTTAGCTAGTGCAGTATAATTCACTATTTCATTTTCTAAAGCCATTTTGTAGGCAATATTTTCATTTATTATGGATTCAATTATTTCTGAAATTTTCAAATATGACACCTATTTAATTCATTATTTATTCAAATATAAAATTTATCTATTGGAGATGGAAAAAAAGTATAAATAACTTATCTATATATCCGTTATCTATGACAGAGAATATTGAAAATAAGGTGGTAATATTCACATCACTTGGGCATTTCATCAACGATGGAATATTCTTTTTATTTCCAGTGCTCACCACTCTTTTATCAGAGGATAAATCATTCAGTCCTTGGATTATAGGTGTATTGTTTGCAATATATTACGGATTTTCATCATTATTTACAATGTTTGTGAGTGCAAGGGCTGACAAAACTAAGAAATATGGGGAAAACATTGCAATCGGCCTTGCATTATTATCCATAGGTTTGATATTATTTTTGTTAGCATTGCTTATACCACCTTCAACAATATTAATGATGATTGTTCTCCTTTCCACAATTGTACTAGGCATAGGAACAGGTTATTATCATCCCCTGGGTGCAGCGATACTCCAAAATGTTGTTTCAAAAAATAAAATAGGCAGGGCACTCGGTATAAATGGCGGAATGGGCAGTGTTGGAAGAGCAATTTATCCATCTGTATTTTTCGGTATTGCAATTCTATTCACATATTCTGCTTCTATCGGATTTCTTGCTGGACTTGGTTTTCTAGTAGCGATTTTAATCTATTTCCAGTTAAAAAATGTTGTTAAGTTAGATCCTAATCAGAAAAAAGAAAATATAGGAAAATCAATAAAAAGTGCCTTAACAAAAGGAATTCTGATTCTTTCAGTTCTGACATTTGCAAGGGCAATTGCAACACAGGGTATTGTAAGCTGGATTCCGTTCTACCTTTCTTATACTAGGGGTATGGGATTGAGCCTCTCACTAGGAACAACATTGACCATAATGTATACAATAGCTATCATTGGACAGCCTTTCTTTGGAATTTTGGCTGACAAATTTGATAGAAGATATTTACTTATTATATCAACAATAGGCACAGGTTTATCTATTATAGGATATGTATTTACTGAAGGTTATCTAAGTCTTATGTTTCTTATAGTATTTGCATTCTTTAACTTCACAGGATTTCCACTTTTGATGGCTTTGACCAAGGACTATGTCCAGAGTACATCCTCAGTGAGTAATTCACTTGTTTGGGGCCTGGCCAATACAGGTGGTATGATAATAGGTCCAGTGATCGTTGGTGCTTTTCTATTGAATAGCTATTCAGGTTTAGTGCTTATTTATGAAATCCTAGCAGTAATCATAATAATTATTGGATTGTTTACATTCCTGCTACCAAAACCAACTGAAAAATCTAAAATGCCACTTTTTGGTTGAAAATATTTTTATTCCATTTCCTTTTTTGTATGAATTGTGTCTAATGTTGTTTATCTAGGTAAAGTGAACTTTAACTGGTGTGATAACTGCAACGTACCAGTACTAGGAAAAAAATGTAGCATATGCGGCTCAGATACAAGACAGGTAAATCTTACTCCACCTGGGGAATTTAAATTCATGATGAATGGCGATAGGAATCTTATTAACAAGGCTTTTAAAAATATTTTAAAAGAAGATTTTTCTGAAATATTTTCAGATTATGTTATAATATTAAATAGAATACCTGGCCCTGACAGATCTGAGGAAATCATAGTCAATGGTTACGTAATAGCCACAATTATATACGATATTGAAAAAATAAAGGTGGCTTTAAAGCCTGCTTTCTATTTCATGGCTAAGGATCATTTAAGAGATATTTTTGTTCAAGCTGATCCGATTGCAATTGAATCAATAAAAAAAGGTAATAATCTAATGGCACCTGGTGTAATTAAGATTGGAAAAGATGTTTCAAAAGATATGGATGTGTTCATAATAGATGAAAAAAATAATGCAATAGCTTTGGGGCTATCAAAGATATCCCGTGATGATAAATTGGAGAGGGGAATGGCTGTAAAAATAAAATTTTTAATTGAAGATATGAAGATACCATATTCAAAAAGTGATATTAAAAAAACAATCAATGCTAATAAAGATTACATGAGAAAAAGAGAAGAACAATCAATAAAAATGATTGAAAAATTAAATGGCAAGAATGTTTATGTTTCATTCAGTGGTGGAAAGGACAGCCTTGTAGCTCTACATCTTGCATTAAGGTCAGGTATTAAATTCAAGGTTATATTCCTTAATACTGGGCTTGAATTTGATGAAACAATAAATTATGTTAAAAATATCAAAGAGAAATTTTCTTTAGATATGGATATAATAGATGCAGGGAATGCTTTCTTCTTGAATTTAGGGCATTTCGGTCCACCTGGAAGGGATTACAGGTGGTGCTGCAAGGTATGTAAGCTTGGACCAACAACGAGGTACATAAAAGAACATTCTGGCGAATATATTTATATGATCATTGGTCAAAGATCCTATGAGAGTAGAACAAGGGCAAGCAAAGGTGAAATATGGGAAAATGAATGGGTGCCAAATCAAATAGGTGTTAGTCCAATTCAAAATTGGAATTCCCTTATGATCTGGATATATATTTTTGAACATAATTTAGATTACAATCCTTGGTATGATCGGGGTCTATGGAGAACAGGTTGTTTTCTCTGCCCATCACAGGATCTTGGTGATTTGAATATTGTTAGGGATAATTATCAAAAATACACCGAATGGGAAAATTATCTTTTAAGATATGCAAAAGAGAATAATCTTCCTGAAATGTGGGTAGAAAAAGGTTTATGGAGATGGAATGATCTTCCTGAGCCATTGAAAAAAAAGTTTGATTTTAAAGGTTTTAAGAGAACATCACTCAAAATAGAAAAAGAATTGATTGGAGATTTTTATGAAATAAAAAGCAATAAGGAAATTGATAAAAAAAGATTAAGAAATATGATGCATATAATCCCTAAAAATTTTTATAATCTTGATAATAAAATATTAATTCATAAAATTTTTATTGAACTTGGACAACAGATAATTTATGAATCAGAAGAATGTGTTGGATGTGGTATATGCACAGGAAGATGCGAAAATGATGCTCTTTACCTTGAAGATGGTAAAGTTTGGGTAAATGAAGAAAAATGCATACATTGCACAAAATGCATAGGTTCTTGCCCTGCTTATGCTTTTAGGTGAATAATTTATGAATGAAAAATATGAGATGATGATAAAAAGGCTTATTGAAAAAATTAAACCTCATGAGATTCCCTTCAGTGAACCTTGGAAAGTTCTTATTTCAACAGTGCTTTCACAAAGAACAAAGGATGAAACAACAGCTATGGTTTCAGAAAGATTGTATAAAATTTATCCAGATCTTGAAAGCATTTCAAAGGCAAATTTAGATCATCTAGAAAATGTACTGAAGCCAATTGGCTTTTACAGGGAAAAGGCAAAAAGGATTAGGGAAATAGCAAAAATTTTAATCAATGAATATAATGGTAAAGTTCCCGAGGATAAGGATCTTTTGATGAAATTGCCGGGAGTTGGCACTAAAACTGCGAATATAGTATTATCAATTTCATTCAAGAAGGACTATATTGCAGTCGATACCCATGTACATAGAATATCAAATAGGTTGGGTTGGGTAAAAACGAAAACACCTGAAGAAACTGAAATTGAACTTGAAAAAATAATAGATAAAAAATACTGGAAGATTTTAAATGGTATACTGGTTGAATTTGGTAAAAATATTTGCAAACCTGTTAATCCTAAATGTGAAATCTGTCCTTTGAATGATCTTTGCCCATCATCAAAAATTGTAGCAAAAAAGTAGACAAAATAGTTATATTGAATTTTTTTATGAAACTTAGATAAGGTGTAATCGCATGTATATAATACAACCTTCTAAATTAAAAACAGGGTTGCCTAAGCAAACTTTATCCATATGTCCTGTATGTAAAAAAGTGATTCCTGCTACCATATATGAAGAAAATGGTAAAGTCATGTATAAGAAAACATGCCCTGAGCATGGAGAATTTAAGGATATATATTTCGGGGATGTAGAAACATATTTAAGATATGAAAAATTTGCTTTTGATGGTGTTGGATTAAGCAATCCTCAGATTGATAGTGCAAATTGTCCATACGATTGTGGTCTTTGCACTCTGCATTATAGCCATACATCACTTGCAAACATAGATTTGACTAACAGATGCAACTTGAGATGTCCTATTTGCTTTGCAAATGCCAATGCAGCAGGATATGTTTATGAGCCATCCTTTGATGAAATTGTTCATATGATGGAAGTATTGAGGAATGAAAAACCCGTTCCTACACCTGCTGTACAATTTGCTGGAGGAGAGCCAACAATTTATCCTAAATTCCTTGAAGTAATAAGAAAAGCTAGGGAACTTGGTTTTTCTCAGATACAGGTGGCTACAAATGGTGTAAGGATTGCACATGAACCAGATTTTGCACAGAAGATGCTAGATGCCGGTCTTCATACAGTTTATTTACAATTTGATGGTTTCAAAGAAACAACATACATTAAAACAAGGGGAAGACCAGGATTCCTCAAAGAAAAATTACAGGCGATAGATTACCTGAGGCACACAAAGCCAAAGCCTCTTGCAACTGTTCTTGTTCCTGTAATAGTTAAGGGTGTAAACGATGATGAAGTTAGTCAGATTATAGACTTTGGCTTGAAGAATCTAGATGTAATAAGATCAGTTAACTTCCAACCGGTTTCATTTGCTGGAAGAATACCTCAGGATGAATTAATTGTGGGAAGATACACCCAGGGAGATTTGATAAAGGATCTTGTAAACCAAACAAACTATTTTGAAAAGAAGGATTTCTTCCCTATTCCTATTGCAGCTCTTTTCTCTGAACTTGCGTCTCAGCTATTTAGGCATCCTTATGTTGCTTTTACATCTCATCCTCACTGCGGCACTGCAACTTATGTCTTCATGGATTATGATAATAATAAAATTATACCCATTACAAGGTTCATAGATGTGGAGGGTCTGGTTGAAGAATTAAAACCAAAAATACTTGAAGCAAAATTTGATGGAAAATCTAAAGTATTCTCAATCCCCTACTTATACAGGCTCTTCAATAAATATTATGATTCAAGCAATGCACCTTCACACTTTAAAATTAAAGAAATTCTCGATGTATTTAAAGAGGGTACAAAGGATGCACTTGGAAAATTGCACTGGGATTCAATGTTCATAGGTGCAATGCATTTTCAGGACGAATATAATTATGATCTTGAAAGGTTAAAAAGATGCGTTATACATTACGCAACACCTGATGGTAGGGTAATTCCATTCTGCGCATACAATTCTGGTCCTGTTTATAGAACAGAAGTTGAAAAGAAATATTCAATGACACTTGAAGAATACAGGAAAAGATATGGAAACGTTGTGGGTACAGAAGGAGCGTGAATTTTGAATGGAAGTGGATACGTCCAAATGCAATTATTGTGGAGCATGCGTTGGTTCATGTCCAGTAAATTGCATGTATCTTGATGAAACAAGAATAATAATCGATGAAAAGGCTTGCACAAAATGTGGATTTTGCATTAGAGTATGCCCTATGGGAGCTATTTCTGCGGAGTGGTTTAAATGAAAACATACAATTATGATGTTCTAGTAATAGGTGCAGGTCCAGGAGGGAGCAGCGCTGCAAGGTTTGCAGCAAGAAAGGGCTTAAAAGTTTTGCTTATAGAAAAAAGGCCTGACATTGGATCCCCTGTGAGGTGTGGTGAAGGCATATCGAAAAACTGGCTTCCTGAGGTGGAGATAGAACCACAAAAATTATGGATAGCGAATGAAGTAGAGGGCGCAAGGATATACCCACCAGATGAAAAGACTTTCATAAAATTGTCAGCAGCAAAAGCTGGTAATGAAGTAGGTTATATAATTGAAAGGGATAAATTTGACAAATATTTGGCAGCCTTAGCGGCAAGGGAAGGTGCTGAGATATGGGTTAAAAGTCCAGCCATATCTTTAATAAAGGACAAGGATGGTAAGGTAATAGGTGCAAAGGTAAGAAAGATGGGTGAAATTGTTGAGGTAATGGCTAAAATAATCATTGGTGCAGATGGTTTTGAAAGCCAGGTGGGTAGATGGGCAAAAATAAACACGATGGTAAAGGACAGGGACATAGTTTCATGCATTGAATACAGAATGGTAGGCATAGATTTAAACAAAGATTTCACTGATTTTTATTTGGGTAGTTGTGCTCCAGGAGGATATGTATGGGTATTTCCAAAGGGAAAGGATGAGGCAAATGTCGGCATTGGGGTTGCGCTTAATAAATTAAAAAATCCAGGAGAAGTAAAAAAATACCTCGATGATTTCATTGAAAAGCATCCTGGCCTGAAAAAAGGTCAGATAATAAATCTAATTACGGGTGCAGTATCAACTTGCCAGATGCCTCAATCAATAGTTACAGATAATGTAATGCTTGTAGGTGATTCTGCAAGACTCATAGATCCTATAACTGGTGGAGGAATATCGAATGCATGCATTTCAGGCAAAATTGCCGCTGAAGCAGCTTATGAATCAATAAAATCGGGAAACTCGTCAAAGGAATTTCTTAAAGAACATTATGAAAAGAAAGTAAGGGAAAAATTTGAAAGAAAGAACCTTAGGAACTGGTTTGCAAAGGAAAAGCTTTCAATGCTTTCTGATGAAACGCTAAACAAGCTTGTTGATGCAATATCTGAAGTAGAGCTAACATCAATTTCAGTTAAGAGTCTACTTGATGCTGTACAGAAAAAATATCCTGAATTAGTAAAGGAATTTGAAGACCTTCTTTAAGGAAAGATTTATTACATATTTTCCTATTCTTTTTTTGGGCCGCGGTAGCCAAGCGGACTACGGCGCCAGCCTTGAGAGCTGGTTCTCTGAAAAGGGAGCGGGAGTTCAAATCTCCCCCGCGGCGCTGCGCAAAGATGATTCAAAATGAAATTTTTTCCATATGAATACAGGCCATACCAGAAGGAAATAATAAATGATGTGGAGGAAGCACTCAGGAAAAAGGAACATGTTATAATAGAGGCACCTACTGGCATAGGCAAAACAATAGCAGTCCTAGGACCTTCAGTGGAATATGCAATCGAGAATAATTTAAAAATTTTCTATTTAACAAGAACAAATTCACAACAGGAGCAGGTAGTAAAAGAGGCTAGAAAATTAAGAGAAAAATATAATTTTATTCTTGCACCAATACAAGGCAGGAATACTTTCTGCCTTCTTGCACTTAAGGATAAATTGATAGATGCAACACCTGAGGAATTGTCACTTACTTGTAGCAAAAGAAGAAGGGACTTTGAAATGGGGGATATGAATTCATGTCCCTACTATAAAAATTTCCTTGAAAAAGGAAATGAAATAGTAATTTATGCAAAGGAAAATATATTGACTGCACAGGATTTTGTTGAAAGATCCCTTGAAGATGATGTGTGCGCATATGAAGCTATGAAATCACTCTCTTTTGATGCAAATGTTCTTCTCATGCCTTACATATATTTTTTTGATCCATTTATCAGGCCAAGATTATTATCATGGACAAACACAACTCTTGATAATATTATTCTCATTATTGATGAAGCGCATAATCTTCCAGATTTTGCAAGGAGTCAAAGATCGATTCAGCTTACAGTAAAATCTCTCTCATATGTGGATAAGGAAACAAGGGATTTCGGTGATGATAACAAATTTGGAATAAAATATTCTGAATTTGTTGAAATTTTGAGGGAGAATTTAAATATAATTTCCGAAAATTTCCTAAAGGAAAAGGATGATATGCCAATAAGTAAAAAATATTTACTTGATATTCTTTTAAATGAATTTAATGTTAGTGAAGATGTTTTGATGATGTTCCTTAATACCATGGTAGATTATGGTGATAATGTAAGGAAAGAAAAATTGTTAAAAAATCAGATTCCAAGATCTTTTATTGGTAATTTAGGGTCATTCTTACTAGAATTTTTTATGAACGATGAAAAGGACGTTGCAAGAATCATTTCAAAGGAAGATCAATTAAAAATTGAAATGTTTGCAATAGATCCAAAACCTGTTACATCTATAATTGAAAATGTTTATTCATCAATACATATGTCTGGAACATTGAAGCCATTGGATGAATACGAATCAATCATTTTTAATGAAAAAAAGGCAAGGAAGATATCCTATCCTTCTCCTTTTCCTAAAAACAACTTAAAGGTCTATTACATTGACAATGTAACTACAAAATATGACGACATAAAGAAAATAGATGAGATTGAAAAAATGGCAAATACCATAGGAAAAATAGTGAACCTTGGTTACAATTCACTAATTCTTTTTCCTAGCTATACGCTTATGGAAAAAGTCCTAAATCAAGATATAGGTTTCTTCGGCAATTTTTATAAGGAAACTCCAAATATTACACAGAAGGATTTTATTAGATCTCTACACCTTTTTAAAAGGCATGGTGGTGCTTTCTTTTCTGTATTTGGAAGTAGAATAAGTGAAGGTATTGATTTTCCCAACGGCCAAATACAGCTAGTTTTGATTGCTGGAATTCCATATCCTAAGCCAACGGCAAAGCATAAGCTAATGGAATTGTACTATTCACAAGAAATTGGTAAGGAGAAAGTTTACAGATATCTTGTCCATGGTCCAACTGGTAGAAAAATGGTACAGGCCATAGGCAGAATGATTAGATCTTCAACGGATAGAGGCGTTGCTATAATCCTTGATAAAAGAGCACCTAGATTTAGAGATTACATAGATATGGAAAAAAGTGAGGATATAGAGCATGAAATAAGGTCTTTTTTCAATATGGCAAGTTTAAAATAGTTTCTGGCAATATTTTAAAACTGCATGGTAGTATTAAAAGTAAATAAGGATAGACTGAAAAATTTAACGGGTATTGATTTAGATAAAATTGAATATGTATTGGAATCACTAGCAGTAGATATTAAAAGGGATGACCAGGAATCTTGGGATCTTGAGTTGTACCCAGATCGCCCTGATCTTTATTCTATTTTCGGTCTTTCAAGATCAATAAGACAATTTATTTTTATGGAAGAAAAATCTTACAAAATAAAAAAATCTGGTATTGATTTGATTGTTGATCCAAATATGAAAAAAGTGAGACCATTTATAGGTGCAGCTGCAATAAAAAATATTTCCTTTAAAAATGAAGATATAAAGGACATTATGGATCTTCAGGAAAAATTACATTTGAGTCTTGGCAGAAATAGAAAAAAAATAGCAATAGGAATCCATGACCTTGATAAGGTTTTACCACCCTTTAGGTATGCTGCAGAAAAACCTGATAGAATTTCATTTGTACCTTTAGGATTTGATATTGAGATGAATCTTTTAGAAATAATAAAAAATCATCCAAAGGGTATTGAATATGGTGATATAATAAAAAATTTTGAAACTTTTCCCGTAATATTAGATTCAAACAATAATGTTCTTTCATTCCCCCCTATAATAAATGGTAAATTGACTCAGGTAACGGAAAAAACCAAAAATATTTTCATAGATGTTACAGGTACAGATCTTTTCACAGTAATAAATGCACTTAATATTACAGTCACGGCCCTAAATGAAATTTCTGGCAATATTGAAAGTGTAAATGTTATTTACCCAGATGGTACTATGATATTACCAGACCTAGGTTATGAAAAAGTTAAGTTTAACAAAGATATGATAGAGGATGTTATTGGCATAAAATTAAGTGATGATGAAATTCATAATTCACTAAAATCCATGGGTTATAAGAGCATAATAAGAAAAAATGTTGTCGAAGCAAGGGTACCACCATACAGGATAGATGTTATGCATCCAGTAGACATCATAGAGGATATAGTAAAAGTATTTGGATACAATAATATTCCAAGATCAAGACCGAACAAATTTTCTATGGCAGAAGAATCAAATGTTGAAATAGTAAAGGAAAGGTTTAGAAAAATAATGATAGGCTTTGGTTATATGGAAATAATTAATCTTATCTTTACTTCAAAAGAGAGGAATTTTTATAATTTTGATATTAGTGATGAGTATTCTCCTAAAATGGTAAATCCAATAATAGAGGATCAGTATATATACAGAACATGGCTGTTTCCTATGCTGATGGAAACTTTAAGGAATAACAAACATAGGGATTTACCGCAGAAAATATTCGAAATTGGTGAAGTGTTCAGCAAAAAAGAAACAATCCATCTTGCATGTGCGGAAATAAGTTCAAATGCATCATTCACAGAAATAAAAGGCCTGGTTGGAAAATTATTCAAGTCCATCGGGAAAGAATTAAATTTCATTGATGGAAAAAATCCTTTTCTCATAGATGGAAGGCAGGCTGATATATTGATTAACAATGAAAAAGCAGGATTTTTTGGAGAAGTTCATCCAGGAATAATAGAAAAATTTGATCTTGGAAATCCAGTAATTGCATTTGAAATTGACATTGAAAAACTTTTCCAGGATATATTTAATAGCAGATTAAACTTTGGATAAATTATTTAAGTACAATTCATATTCAAGTTCGGTGGTTTTATGGAATTTAAGGAAGTTGTAAAGGATCTTCTTTTTACTTTTGGAGTAAGTGGCTATGAAGAAAGTATAAGAAAAAAGATCATTGATTATTTAAAAAATTACGGAGAACCTGAAGTAGATAAGTTAGGAAATGTCTATTTGACAATTGGTTCAGGTGAAAGGCATATTGCTTTCATGGCACATATGGATGAAATAGGTGCTGTAATCTCATATATAGAGGATTCTGGATTTTTGAAAATAAAAAAATTAGGTGGCGTTGATGCAAGGATACTTTATGGCCAGGTAATGGAAATATTGACACAACATGGAAAAATTGTGAATGGTGTAATAGGCCTTAAGCCCCCGCACATATCTAAGGAGGATGAAATGAACAAAGTAATTCCAGTAGAAGATCTTTACCTCGATGTTGGAGCTAAATCTAAGGAAGATGTAAAATCAATGGGGATAAATGTACTAGATCCTGTAAGGTGGGTAAAACAATTCCATATTCTGAGGGAAAGATACATTGTTTCAAGAGGCCTGGATGATCGTGCAGGTTGTGCTATTTTAATTCTTTTGCTTGATAAACTTTCCAAAGAGCATCTTAAAAACAAGGTCACATTTATTTTTACAATTCAGGAAGAAACAGGTCTAAGGGGTGCCAAGGCAATAGTTGAAAAAGACATAGATGAGCTGTATGCCATTGACAGTGTAACTGCTGCAGACCAACCTAAGGTGGATTATTCACTGAGCCCAGCCTCTTTGGGTAATGGACCTGTGTTCAGGTTCATTGATGCAAGGGGCATTAATTCCTTTGAATTAAGAATGAGGGCAAGGGATATTGCAAATAAAAATAAAATTCCTTTCCAGGAACTTGCCACAGGAGGAAGTACGGATGCAGCCGGAACATTTGAACTTGGTATACCATCACTTGCAATATGCTTCCCAATAAGGTATACACACACTACAGTTGAAATGATAGATATGGAAGATATAAATAATGAAATAAAACTTTTAGAAAAAATAGTAATGGATTAGGAAATCTCTTTTTTAATTACATTTCCTAATCTTTTTATTCCTTCTACTATATCTTCATCCTTGGAATATGTGAAATTCAACCTCATTGAATTCTTTCCTCTTCCATCTGGATAAAAGCCTGTTCCAACAACGTATGCTACTTTATTTTCTAATGCTTTCTGCAATAATTTTGTTGTATCTATTTTTTCATTTACAGTGACCCAGAGAAACATGCCTCCATCAGGTCTTGTCCATGTTGTGTCCTTGGGCATATATTTCTCAAGGGAATCCAACATGATATCCCTTTTCTTTCTATAAAGTTCAACTATTTTAGGAACCTGCTTGTCTATTATACCACGTTTCAGGTATTCAATTGCAAGATACTGTGAAAGGACATTGGTACAAAGATCTACTCCCTGCTTAAGAAGAGCTATTTTCCTTATTATTTGATCATTTGCAAGAACGTATCCTAACCTTATTCCAGGTGAGAGTACCTTTGAAAATGTACCCATGTAGATTACTCTATCCTCAGTATCAAATGATTTTATTGGTGGTAATGGCTCCCCTGAAAACCTTATTTCACTGTATGGGTCATCTTCAAATATTATTAAATCGTATTTATTGGCAAGTTCAAGCAAATGCTTCCTTTTATCCAGGGACCAAGTTAATCCAGCCGGATTCTGGAATGTTGGAATAACATAAATGAATTTGGGTATTTTTTTCTCCTTCATTGCAAATTTTATTTTATCTTCAAGTTCCTCCATATTCATGCCATCTTTCTGTAAATCTATTGCCAGCCAGGTAGGATCCTGAGCGTTGAATGCTGCTATTGCTCCAACATAAGTAGGAGCCTCGCTTATAACATAATCCTTTCTATTGAGGAAAACCTTTGATACCATGTAAAGGCCAGATTGGCTTCCATTTAACATGATAATATTTTCTTTTTTTCCATTTATATTATATTTTGATTTTAATCTTTTAGATATGAGTTCCCTTAATTCTTCAACCCCTTCAGTGGAACCATATTGTAATGCTTTTGCACCATTATTTTCAAAAATATAGTGAACAATATCCTCTATGTCCTTGATAGGAAAAGAGAGGGGATTGGGCATACCACCGCCAAATGATATCACATCTGGCTGCTCAGCATACTTTAAAAGTTCCCTTACCGCAGATCCTTTTAGGATCTTTGATATATCTGAAAATTTGGAATCTACATCCATGATTTTCACCAATTGGTGCATGTCTTCATTGAATATATACTTTGATATTCAGGGTTTATCGTATAAGAAGCATGATACTAGATGGCCATTTCCTCTGTCCACGAGCTTAGGCTCCTGAGGCTCAAATAGACTTATTTTCACTTCACTTCCATTAACTTCAATGTTTTCTATACCAAAGAGAGCTCTTGTTTTTTCTTTTTCTTTATTAATTATTGACAAAAGTACCTCCCTGTTTACAGGCTCTGTAAATCTTAAAATTAAGTGCGTGTCATCAATTATCTCTATTTCTTTTATCTCACCATTGCCAATATCTGGATTTCTTTTGTTATCGAAAACAAACCTCAATGGTTGATAAAGTTCATCGGATGTCCAACCGCATTTTTCAAATGAAAATCTGCACCTGGTATGGAATGAACAACCCTTAGGCGGATTTATTGGTGAGGGAACCTCTCCCTCAAGAATTACCCTGTTTCTTTTTGTTTTTGGATCTGGAATTGGAACGGCGGATAGAAGTGCCTGTGTATATGGGTGCATAGGATTGCTGAAAATTTCCTTTGTCTCTGCTGCCTCAACTATCTTGCCAAGATACATTACCATTATCCTATCAGCTATATGCCTCACAACAAGAATATGATGGGATATAAAAAGCATTGTTAAATTGAATTCTTTTCTGAGATCATCGAGCATATTAAGAACCTGTGCCTGAACAGAAACATCCAAAGCAGATGTTGGTTCATCAAGAACTATGAACTTTGGATTTAATGCCAATGCTCTTGCTACAGCTACTCTCTGTCTCTGACCACCAGAAAGCTCGTGAGGGAATCTATTCATGAATTCTGTAGGTAGACTTACCTTTTTTAGTAATTCTTCTACCCTTTCGTATGCTTTTTTATTATTCCAGCCAAAGGCTTTCAAAGGTTCAGCAATAATATCTTTAATTAGATACCTTGGATCTAATGATGAATAAGGATCTTGGAAAACTATTTGCATATATTTTCTCATTGATTTCATTTTTCTCTTTGACATGTGGAATATGGAATACTTTTCAAGGTCCTTTCGATCTATTTTTTCACCATTCAAGACTTTACTTGCAACGTCAGGTGGAGGGTCAAAATAAAGTTCACCATCGCTTGGTTCCACAAGCCTGATAATTAATCTACCAAGCGTAGTTTTACCACACCCCGATTCACCAACTAAACCTACAACCTCTCCCTCATTTATAACAATATCGACACCGTTAACTGCCTTTACCTTAAGCTTGCTTCTTGATGTTAAACCAGTCTTTATCTCGAAGAACTTTTTCAAGTCACGTCCTATTATTAATGGTTTATATTCCATTTTGAACACCTCAGTACAACCAGCATGCTACATAATGATCCTTTTCAACTTCCTTCATAGGAGGCTTCTCCCTACTGCAAATTTCCATGGCATGCTCGCACCTTGGATGGAACCTGCATCCTTGGGGTGGATTTATCATATTAGGTATTGAGCCAGGTATTACATGCAACTTTTCTTTCATGGTCTTTTCAGTAGGAATTGATCTTAGAAGACCCTGTGTATAAGGGTGTTTTGGATTGTAGAAAATATCCATTTTATTTCCTATTTCAACTATGTTGCCTGCGTACATAACAGCAACTCTATCCGCCATATCTGATATTACACCCAAATCATGCGTTATGAAAAGTATTGAAGCAGATATTCTATCCTTTAGATCCTTCATTAAGTCGAGAATCTGTGCCTGAGTAGTAACATCAAGGGCAGTTGTTGGTTCATCTGCGATCAATAATTTTGGATCACATGATAAGGCCATAGCTATCATTACCCTTTGCCTCATACCCCCGCTGAGTTCATGAGGATATTCGTGGATCACTGTTTCAGGATCGTATATGCCTACTAACCTAAGCAATTCAATAGCCTTTCTTTCAGCTTCTTTATAAATAGGTTTCAATAAATAACCCTTTATTATGGGTAATTTGTAAATAAATTTATTTTTATCATTTGCATAATCTTCAAGGAACTTCAATCTAAACGGTGATAGAGGCTTTTCCTTAATTAACTCATCAATTAATTCATTCTTTTGCAATAATGTAAGATCTTTTCTAAAATATATGGAATTTATCTGTGTTAACATTGAATATTGCACAGGATCATCCATGAAACTTTTCTGCTTTTCCCTATTTTCAGATAAAACAGCATTTTTAATATCCATGAAAACTTCATTTGTAATTTTTTGCCTTGCGAAAATTCTTGATGCAAGTTCCTTTTTTTGATGCTGTAGTAATGGTTCCGTGAGCTGGTAACCAATGGAAAGAACTGGATTTATAGCGGTCATTGGTTCTTGGAATATCATGGCCATATATTTGCCCCTGAATTGGTTCATATAATTTTGTACCTTTTTATATATCCTTCTTTTTGATTTAATTTTTGCCTTCTTACCTTTTTCTTTTATCCAAACATCTTTACCAACAAACTTTGTTAATTCATTACCTTCAAATGTAATTTTACCATCAACTATTGTGCCTTCCGTTGGGGGAAGCAAACCCATTATGGATAAAGAAGTAACCGATTTACCACAGCCAGTTTCACCAACGAGACCTAGTGTCTCGCCTTTGTATATTGTGAATGTAACTCCATCCAGGGCCTTTACTACACCTTTCCAGGTAACAAAGTTTGTCTTTAAGTTTTCAACGACAACCAAAGGTTCCCTATTCTCTGTATTATTTTCAGCCATGATTTTCACCTTCTCAACCTTGGATCAAGTGCATCCCTCAACCCATCTCCAACTAGGTTCATAGCCAGTGCAAACAACAGAAGACCAAAACCTGGAAATACTATGGTCCACCAATCTCCGATGACTGCATATTCATAACCTATTGAAGATAAATAACCCATATCTGGCAAATATGCATTGGCAGGTGCAAATCCAATGAAATTTAATGTTGCAAGAGTAAGCACTATTGTAGCAAGATCAAATGAAAATTGGACAAATATTGGTGCTAATGTATTAGGCAATATGTGCCTGAACATGATTTTTGAGTTACCAACACCTGAAGCTCTAGCGGCTTCAACAAAAGTTTGTTCTCTAACTGCGAGAGACTGCCCTCTTACTACCCTTGCATATATAGGCCACCATATTATGATAAGTCCAACTGAAAGAATGAACAATGATCTACCAAGGAAGAAGCCTATAGCTATCGCAAGAACAAGGTAAGGGATACTGAAGAATATATCTGTTATACGCATCACAATTTCATCAATCCATCCACCAAAGTAAGCTGAAATTACGCCAATCAAAACTCCTGATACTGCACCTAAAATTACTACGAAAAATGCAAAACCAATATCTATCCTTATAGCCTTCAATATACCAGTAAATATATCTATTCCTGGATAAACTGTACCAAATGGATGTGCTGGGCTAGGTGGTAATGGCTCTGGTATGGTAAAATTTGGAACGAGTGAATTTACATTTGTTAAACCTATTAGTGAAGGATCAAATTGATCAATTGCAGCTATTGCAATATATATTAAAACAACTACTACACCAAATACAGATGCAGGGCTCTGAAAAAGAATTTTTAAAGTTAAGAGAAAGCTTTCAATCCTAGGATTTCTTTTCATTTCCTCCATGTTTACTCACCCAACCTTATCCTTGGATCAATCCAGGCATAAAGCAAATCTACAATGAAATTTGCAGTTACAAGAATTAAACCAAATACTATTGTTGTCCCCATGATTCCACCTGAATCATAGCCCAATATTGCATCAACTGTCCAAAGACCCATTCCTGGATAAGAGAAAAGATCTTCTATAACTACTACTCCACCCAACAAACCTGCAAAGAGCAGCCCTAGGATAGTTACAACAGGGATCAATGCATTTTTTCTTGCGTGAACTTTTATTACAACCTTCTCTGGCAATCCCTTTGACCTTGCTGTTTTAACATAATCCTGACTTAAGGATTCAACCATGCTTGCCCTCATATACCTCATAATACCTGCGATTGATGTGAAAGCAAGTGTAGCTGCTGGTAAAATAACATGCCTTATGGATGAAAAGAAGATTGGTAAATTACCATGGATCAATGCATCAATCATCATTATATGTGTTGGATTTGAAACACCTATAGAATTGATCCATGGAACACCAGCCATAAGTGTTGCATCCACAGTACCACTCAATGGAAGAATGTTCAGGGCCGGGCTAACAGTTGGAGTTGCAAATACTTCACTAAGTATCTGAGCCAACCAGAAAACTGGTAATGAAATACCTACAAAAGCAACAAACCTTGAAATTTGATCTACAGCGCTATTTTTTCTCACAGCCGATTCCTGCCCTGCAGGAATTGCAATTACAACTGCAATTATAAAAGCTATAATAGAAAGTTGTATAGTATTTGGCAAGAATAGTGAGATTGCAGTTGTAACAGGCCCAGAGTATATAGCGGTATGCGTGTAACCCCAGTTACCTTGCAACAGACCAACCATGTAATAATAATATTGAACCCAAATAGGATCGTTAAGATGGAATTCCTTTACAAGCATAGCCCTTTGGACAGCATATGGCAGGTGTGGATTCAAATAGCTAGATATAATCATATTTGTTCCGCCCGCCCTCGTTAATAAGAAAACTATCAGAGTTAACCCTATGAGGGTAGGTATCAGAACCAATACTCTACGTATTATATATGTGGAGAGCTTCATTAAAACCAGAGCCTCCTTTGGTGAGTGAATGATAGATTATATTTAAAAGTTTTTAATTCTAAAATAAAAAAATAAAAAAAATAGTTTAAAAAATTTATCCTTTTGTTAGATACATGTACAAAGTATCTCCGCCGCCACCCAACATTGGGTTCTCTTCGTATTGTACTCCGTGCATGTATGGTGCATAATACCAGAATCCATTCTGCTGCTCTGTATAAACATATAGGTTAAGGTTAACTGCAATTACTTCTGCTTCATCATAATACATCAATGATTGTGTTACATTTACTGTACTATCAGCCTTGAGAATGAGATTCGTCATATTCTGCCATTCCTGTGCTTCTTGAGTCCAGCCTGCATTCATCAGATTTGTATAATTCCATCCATTTGCTGCTGCGTATGTTCCTCCCTGTAAGTACATAGCATTTACATAATCTGAAGGATATGGATAGTCTGGAGCCCATCCAAGCAAGTATATTGGCATAGGATCCATATTTGCTGCCATATAGCCAATTGATGAAGCGAATGGCTGGTAAACAGGTGTTGCATGGATGTTAGGATCAATTGCAGAGAGATTTGCAGCCCACATTCCTGCCGCTGCAAAGTCCACAGGATCTCCCGCATATATTACAATTGGGAATGATACAGATTCATTATATACACCAGATTCTTCCATCAAGTGCTTTGCCAATGTCAGGTTATATTGAGGTATTGTTGCACCGTGCTCCTGTAGCCATGTTGCGTTTACATATCCTGGCATGCCCTTTGGAATTATTCCAACATAGTGGAATGCAAAGTCAGCATGGTAAATCACATTACCAACAAGGTTGTTTATGTAGTTTGTGTAATTGAAAGCGTCAGCAAATGCAGCCCTTACATATGGGTTTGTGAAATAATTGTAAGGTATGCTATATTGGGATCCATATGCACCGTGCATCATTGTTTCATTTATGTTCCAGTTAAAGTTGAAGAAGAATACACTCAATGTTGGGAATGAATATATGTCAACTTTTCCCTGTGACTGAAGCGCAGCTACAGTGGGATAATCTGTAGTTGGTAAACCTTCAGTTATATCTGATTGGCCACTCTTCATCATTAATAATGCTGTCTCAGGATCCTTAACCCATTGTATGTATACTTTCTCAGTTGGAACAGAACTGTATCCAGGATATCCTGGAATTGGGGTGAAATTCGGGTTTGGAACGAGAACTATTGACTGCCCTGATAGATATGATTGAATCATATATGGGCCTGATCCCATGGCATTATATCTAACATAGTTGTTGTAATCTTGCTCGTTACCCTGTGCAGAATATGCTTGGAATCCTGCTTGTGTGAATGTTAGACCGGCTCCATGCTGAACGAGCCAGTTCCAATCCATTATACCTGCACCTTCAGGATCTGCAATATAATCAAGGAATGCAGGGTCTGGTTTCAACAAATGGAATGTGATACTCTGTGTTGCATTATCGTATGTTATTGCTTTAGTTATATTCTGATATGTGTTTGTTGCAACCAATGCGCCAGTGGAGTTAAAATAATAACCACCATATGGTAATAGATCCTGTCCAAGAATCCAACCAGCTGTACCGGGTGAGCCTAACATAAAGAGAAGAGTTCTAACATAGCTCACATATGCATCCCACGCTGTTACAGTATCACCATTTGAGAATTTTACATTTGTTCTTAGATAGAATGTATAATTTAAACCATTTGCTGAAATTCCACCATTTGAAAGTGTTGGAATTTCTTTAGCAATTACAGGCACAAATTGACCTGTATTTGAACCATTATATGCGATTAAGGTTTCATAAATGTTAGCAATTATTTCCATACCAACTGTTTCATAATCTATAGCTGGATCGAATGAATATGGGCCTGATGGAACCACTTCTACCACGTTTATTACACCTGGATTAGGAACAGTTCCAGATGCTTTCAATATTCCAGCAGACTGAGCTGGTGCTGCAACATATATGCTAACAAAGTAAGATTCTACATGATGTTCTGAACCAATT
>JAGDXS010000036.1 GCA_023261755.1 Thermoplasmata archaeon
AAAATAAGATCATTATTTATAATATTTAAAATTCATAACTCAAATTTTTAAAAGTTAATTGTGAATAAAATTTTATAAGTGAATTTAATACAATTAATTAATGGATGAGAAAGACATTTCTGAAAATATAGAGGAACTTGAAAAAATTAATACCGAACTTGCTAATCTTAATCTTAAAAAAAAGGCATTGTCGGCAAAAATAATTGAAAATTCCAAGAACAATGATATAATTTCTTTAAGTTCATTCTTAAACGATCTTGGTGAAAATGAAACAAAGATAAAAGAATTAAATCAGAGAAAACAGGAACTTTTAAAAAATCTGAGGAATTTTCTTAAGGAAAGGGAACTACTTTTTGAAAATTATAGGATGCTTTGTGATTTTAATGGTATTATATCAGTAATAGGTTCACCTGGAACAGGAAAACTTGACATGATTTTCAAATTTCTCACTTATTGCAGTAAAAGAGATTCTTTTTTGATGGTCCTCAAAGACAGAGAAAGAATAACAGAAATGATGAAAAAGTATAATCTTAATTCTGATATTCTTTTGATAAATCCATTATATTATATGAAAAAATATAATATAGAGAAACTTGATGATGTTGAAAAGATCGCTGTAAGACTTTCAAAGGAAATATACAAGGCCGTGTTAGGAAAAAGGGATCCAATAATTGTTGTTCATAGGAGCAACGATTTATCGTTAGATAGAATAAATGAAGTATCAAATTTGTTGAAAGAGGAGTTTTGGATAAAGTTCATTGAAAATTTATCTCCTAAAGATAACAAATTGCTTATCATTTTTAATTGTGATGATTATGAAGGTGAATGTATAAATCTGATGGGCATTTCTGATTATATGGTTAGGGTAGAACTTAAAGACAATAAAAGTAAATATTTTGTATCAAAGCTGAATTTATGAAAACTAACTATTTAATTATTGTTTTAATATTCATAATTCCTTTAATACTTACAATATCTACCTTGGGCAATATATTCCTTTCACCTATTACATATGCTATTTGGCTTACAATGGAAATTGGTCTCATCTCTACATTAACATTCTATTCAAATTACAGGAAATCCAAGGAAATTAAATCAAACCTTGTAAATGTTTTAAGAAATTATAAGGTCGCGTCCATCGTTGTTTCATATAATGAAGATCCTGAAACATTAAAATATACAATTATTTCTATCAAAGATGCAACGGGTGCCCTGGGGGATGTTTTCCTTCTTGATGATTCAACACATAAAGAAAAAGTAGAATTAAATAAAAAATTCTGCGAAGAAAATAATATTAAATATTTGCACAGGGATAATAGGAGAGGTTATAAGGCAGGAGCTTTGAATGATTTTTTGAAATTGTACGGGAATAATTATGATCTTATTGCTGTTTTCGATTCTGATCAGAGACCTGTGAAATCATTTTTCTATGATCTTATACCATTTTTTAATGATCCAAAAATAGCATTTGTCCAGATACCTCAAGCATATACTGAAAGCAATACAAGGGTAGCAATAGGTGCTGCATATCAGCAAATGCCATTTAATGAAGTGGTAATGACAGGTAGGGATGTTACAGGAAGTGCATTTATCCTTGGTAGTGGATTTATAGCAAGGATTTCAGCACTTATGGATGTTGGATATTTTGATGAATCTGCTGTGACAGAAGATCTTGCAACATCTATAGAACTGCATTCAAAAGGTTATAAATCAATTTATGTAAACTATCCTGGCATATGGTATGGGGAACCACCAAAAACTGTAGACGCATACATTATACAGCAGGGTAGATGGTCTCTAGGTACGTTACAACTTTTCAAAAAAATAATAAAGGCAAATATGGATTGGAGATCCTTTTTGGATTATTTTTCAGGAATCCTTTATTGGTTTAAGGAAGGACCATTAACAATTTTTGAGATCGCCGCACCTGTACTATTTCTTATTTTTAAGTTTTTTATACTTAAGGTAAATCCATGGATATTCTCTATTGCATACTATCCTGTATTTATATTTAGCCTGCTTATGTTTGTCTATTCGATGAAAAAGAGAGAATATGGACCTAAAGGATTTTTTTATCATCAGTTCATAGAATTATTAATGATGCCTCCAGTTACACTTTCATTTTTTGCTTGGATTATGAGAAGAAGAGTTCCGTTCAAGGTCACGCCTAAAAATGGTAAAAATAAAACATCTAAATGGGTGGCACTTTACATATTTTTAGAAATTGTGCTAATAATTTCAATAATATCTGGAATTCTATGGTATAAATCAACATCTCTATTGATGTTGAAATATTCAATCATAATAAATCTGACTTGGGCAATATATTTTCTTTTCCTAAATACAGGTACATTTTTCTTATTCTTTGAAAAAGAAAAAAATTTTTAATAATTATAAAATTTTATATTTTATATTAAAACACGCATTAAATTAAAGCAGCTTATGTAACTTGAAATACAAAAGTTTTAATAAAAGTATTTAAATGACTATTTATGCTGAATATATTAAATTTGATGAATAATGCTTTTGTTCCAATGGTTATGATCACAGGCGTTGCACTATTGATTTTGGGTATAAATGAAAGGTATTCCAGTGTTATGAATAGGATTAGGGATATGCATAAAGAACTTCTGGTTAATGAAATTAAAAAAGATAGCGTTATAAAATCATATAAAAAACAGCTTGATACACTCTTACTAATGGCAAAAATACTTAGGAATGCAATTCTTTCAATGTACTTTTCAGTTTTTTTTGCTATAATCTCAAGTATATCTATACTTATTTCATTTCTTTTAAACATACAATTGGATAGCCTAATGCTAATCTCAATGATAATTTCTCTTGTATC
>JAGDXS010000032.1 GCA_023261755.1 Thermoplasmata archaeon
ATTCTTTCTCTGAAAAATATTTTACAACTTTTACAATTGTATCTGTTTTGCCTGAATTTGATGGGCCATAAAAACCAAGTATCATAATTTTTAGAATGAAATTTGATATTAAATATTTTTTTAAATTTCATCAAATATCTATTTAGCGTTTCAGAAAATTATGCGGGTGCCGGGATTTGAACCCGAGTTAGAGGCTTGGGAAGCCCCTGTGCTAACCACTACACTACACCCGCTTAATGCATTAATGTAATAGATTTATTTATTTTTTTCATCAAGTTTTGCATCATAAATTTCAAGGATTCCATAATTTCCATTCTTTAGAATTTCACTCTTCAAAATTTTGATTCTTTTTTTAAAAATTGGACAGTCAAGAACTAGAGTCTCATACTCACCCCCTTCACCTGAAGGGTGAATTCCATATTTTTCTTTGAGAAATTTTAATTTATTAATAATACCATTATCAATTTCCAGTCCCAGAAATTTTTCATCTAAACCCTCGGCAGAAACGCTAACAAAAATTGCCTTGAAATTTGAAAGCAATAGATCATTTAACAAAAGAAAAGGATCTTTCCTCCATAATGGTGAATAATGAATTTTATTTAACTCTGTGCTTATTCTTTCAAGCCTTGTTTTTTGATATTCAGATTCTATCGCACCTGATACTATCACCTTTTCCTCATAGTTTTTTAGAATATTTTTCAATTCATCTGGATCATCAGATATTTTATACTGATCAAGATCAATTTGAACTGCTTCAGAAATTAATTTCACTATATGGGTATTAGGAAAATGGTACATGAAAGAAAATTCTTCAGGAATTATGTTAACAATTTTTTTTATATCTATACCTTGTTGCAATGCAATGTACATTGCATAAACGCTATCCTTTCCACCACTTACCAATGCTATTCCTTCCATGCTAGCACCTGTTTTTTTCATAATTAAAATCTTTTTTATTCATATTTTCTTTCAAAACAGCATCTTTTATTTCTAAAAATTTTTCTAAGGATGCATTTGTAATAGGATGAATAGGGAGAAAAGGGCACCCACATCCCTTTACGGAAATGGATTCATTAAAGGTTCCTATTTTTCTTGCAATGCTTTCTATCTCAATTTTATCTAAACCTATTAGGGGCCTTAGCACCGGCATTTCTGTGGCCTGATTCTCAACAGAAATATTATTTAAAGTTTGAGAAGCTACCTGGCCTAGAGATTCTCCAGTGCCTATTGCAAGAGCTTTAATATGTTTTGCAATTTCTTCAGCTTTTTTTAGCATGGAATATCTGCAGAAAATGCAGGTCCATTTTCTTTCATGGATCATTTCTAAATTTGGGATTATATTTTCTAGAAGTTTTTTATGGTCTTCAACTATAAGATCAAGATTCTTTGGTGAATATGAGCTTAAAATATTAACAAGGTTTTTAACTTTCTTTAGAATTTCATCGTTTGTTTTATAATGGATGAAAATTAAATCTGCACCCCTTTTCATCAAGAGGTATGCTGCAACAGGTGAATCTATGCCTCCACTAATTAGCATCAATACTTTTCCCTCTATGCCATATGGTAGACCTCCAGGGCCAGGATATTTTTCTGTAAAAATGAAAGATCTATCATTCATTATTTCAACACCAATGTTCAAATCAGGATTTTCTAGCTTTACTTTTTTATTGAAATCTCTAATTACCCATTCTCCAAGGATTTCATTTATCTGCACTGAGGTATAATTATAATTTTTCCATAATCTCTGTGCAGATATTCTAAAAGTATTGAAATTTTTATTAGAAATTAATAATTTAATTGAATTGTAAATATCATTTAAATCAAGGCCCGATTGATAAGCTGGAGAAAATGATCTTATTCCAAAAATTTTTTTGTATATCTCTATAGGTGCTTGAGATTCAACAATTATTCTTCCTCTTATGCGATAAACTTTGCTACCATATCCAATTTTTTTTAACTGTTTTTCAATATTTTCCATTAGAATTTTTTCGAAAAATATTCTATTCTTTCCTTTCAAACCAATTTCGTCATATCTGATAATTATCATTGTATATGGTGATTACTCACCCTTAAAAAACTTTTTCAGCCATTAAAAAATATTTCCAAAAAAGTTTTTATATATTAAATACATTAAGAATGCAAAATATTATTAGGAGGAAAAAAAATGAAAATAAAGAAACTTGCGTTTTTATCTACGATCTTTGCAATACTATTGCCTACGCTTGTCGTCGCTACCGTGGTCATCAGTTATACATATCCGATTTCAGTAAGTACAAGTAATGTTAATGTATATTTGGCTACAGGAGAAAATTATGCAACGGCAAATGAATTTGGTTTCATGTCAATTAGCTCAATTTCTTCCTCTACTACTGGTACAGAAATACCTAACGGTGCAACAATAACAATTAATGGTGCAAGTGGTTCACCAGGGAATACGACTTTGCTGAATGTTTTAGAAATTATTAACAATACTGGCACTTCTTATACATGGAATGGCGGTACTTTAAATCTTTGGATTAACGGCACTTTACCATCAGGAGTTACTCTTTATTACTCTACTTCTCCAATAACTTTTGGAACACCTTCTGGAACATCTTGGATTTCAGGTACTCCAGTTAATTTAAATTCTAACATCCCTATAACAATTCCTAAAGGCACAACCACTATATACCTAGCTTTTCAAATTAATGGGGGAGTTACTGGCAAAGGAGTTCTTTACATACAATACAGCCCTACATAAAAATATAGATTTTTAATATGAACAAATTTCTTAAATATTTTTTAATTTTT
>JAGDXS010000010.1 GCA_023261755.1 Thermoplasmata archaeon
TCATAACTGATGATACAGATGATGAGTGGTCTCAGTTCTCAATGGCATACGATAAGGCAATGAACTCACTAAAAGGCATAGAAGAAATAAAAAATATTTTGCAGGATGTTAATTTCAATCCATTATACATTGCTCAGAAATATGAACAGTACAAAAATGAACTGAATAAAAAAGATTATACTGACATTCTCCTGGAAGTTATAAAAGATCCTGAAATACTGCCTAAAACTGATTATCTTTTCGTTGATGAGGCTCAAGATCTTACGCCACTTATGTGGAAAATCATCATAGAATGGAGCAAAAAGGCAAAAGTCCTCATTATTGCTGGGGATGATGACCAATCCATTTACACATTCAAGGGGGCAGATGCATCACTATTCCTTGCTCAAAGAGAGAACGCAAAGATATTTCACCTACCAGTTTCATACAGGGTTCCAATTGAGATCAGAGATCTGGCAGTTTCAATTATCTCAAAAGTTAAGAACAGGGAGATAAAGAACTTTGTTTCAATCAATACAGGCGGACTTGTTACCCAAACAACATCACTCAATGAATTCATTCATTTGCGGGGAACAAAATATATTCTTGGCAGGACAAGATACGTTCTTGAAAAAGTTGCGGAAATCCTTGAAATGGAAAACATACCGTTTCTACCTATCAATGCAAGGCACCAGTCCTTATCCCCATGGTCAGAAAAGTTGATTAAATTAACAAACGCAATTTCAAAATTCCCAGATGTGCCAGAGGATGACATTCTCATATTAATAGAAAATTCACCAGCAAATATATTTGAAAGGGGGGTAAAAACCATGGCAGAACAGGGGATAGATGGATTGATTATTTCAAAATCTCAGAACCTTGACCATGAATTTCATTTCAAATATCTTTTGAAAAACCAGAATATGACTAAAGAGCAGTTCCTGAACGCAATGAACATAAACCCCGATAAGAAGACTTTAATAAAGAAATATATAAATTCTGGAATAAATGAAAATGATATTTGCTACCTCGATACTTTTCATGCTTCAAAAGGCAAGGAAGCTGACCATGTGGCTATTGTTTTGGATATAACCCAGAGGGTATTCGAGAATTTGTATAATAATTATGAAGATGAGCTGAGGCTATTGTATGTAGCCGTAACTAGAGCGAAAAAGAGTGTTAGCCTGGTCTATCTAGGCATAACTGGAATGGCATATGAGGTAAAGGTGGATATGAATGGCTCAACGACTCAGAACGTCACAGGTAAAAAAGGAGATGCTGAGACAGGGCAAAATTCCGTATTTGAAAAGCCGTAGCCCTGATCTGTCTCAGCGTCTCAGGAAAAATGAAAATTTTGGAGGTAGATGAAATTATGAAAATGCTGAGACATTTGAGACAGCTGAGACAAACTATCGAAATATATCGTATATATAGGGGGTTTTTTACTGTCTTACCTTCTCGACAGCACCTGAGACAGCTGAGACATTCTGAAAACCCCCCTATATATGGAATAAAATTGCCTCAATACCTGTCTCAGATTTCTAAATTTAGTGAAATAAAGAGTATAGGGATTTTATTCAAATTAAATAATGAAATTAAAAAAATAGGGTGGTTAGAATGCTTCTAATAAACATGAAGGAAATAGGCTTATATATCCAGGGCAGGGAAAACAAAAAGGAAAAAAAGATGGGATTATATGCAAAATACAAGGATAAGGTATATGAAGATGAAATATTAATTGATAAAGAAGCAGGGAAACTAGAAAATTTTGTAATAGAGGGAAAAGGTTGGGATCCGAAAAATTATCAGATAAAGACAGGATTTTTATCTTGGCTGTATGAAAGATTGCACGAGGATTACGAGCCAGAAGAGGCAAATAAAATCCATGATAAAGTCCATGATCTGCTGGTTGAGAGTTTTAAAAGGAAGCCTATAGAACCAATCGATCTGCTGGAAATGACGGATGAAGTAATTCAATATTCCCCAGCCGAGGGCATGGATATAATAATCCAGGGCAAGGTATTTAGGTTGCATGATGAGGATTTTCTTAATCCGAAAAACTTCAAGATATGGTTTGCCAGTGTCTTTGGGAATGTTTCGTATTTGCATATAGAGAACAAGGACTGGGAATCCATAGTTGATGCTTGGATAAGCAGGGCCGAAAAATCAAGTCCTGGTGCGGATACACTTGCCCCTCCAGTTCTTACTGAACTCATAGAAAAGATCATAGACAACAGGGTTGAAAGCGAGTTTACTAAAGAAACAATGAATGATTTAGAAAATTCTCAGGTTTTTGCATTTATCCTGAAAAATAACATATTGTTTGTTCATACAAAAATTTACAATTATTTAATGCAAAAATACAAAGTTTCGCCAAGGAAAATGAGGCAGTATTTTGAGCATTACCTTCTTGATGATGCATCAAAGCAACAAAGGATAGGAAATTACAGGGCAAGGTTTTGGAGATTGGACTGGAACAAGCTCTTAAATGACTATCCTGAACTTGGGCAAGTGAAAGTAATAGAAATTAAAGAAATAAAGGAAGCAGAAATAATACAAGAAGCTGATGAGGGAATAAATCTATACCAGATAGAGCAGTTATTGGAATCAATAAACATAGAGAAATTGAAGAAGGGCATAG